>VGXG01000001.1 GCA_016873395.1 Nitrospira sp.
CATCTGGATCACGTCCTCCCAGGCGATCCTGACGCTCACGCGCCTGCGCGCCGTCGCGTCCTGGAAGGTGTCGGTGGCGATGCTGCTCACGCTCCTGTTCGTGGTCTTCACCTATCTGTTCGCGGCGGAAGCTTTCACGCATTTCCTGTATCCCGACCCGCGGGAAGTGGCCTCCTATTTCCGGACGGCGGCGCTGCCGGGCCGGCTGTTCGACGGCCTGGTGGTCGGGACGACGCTGCTGACCACCCTGGGCTGGGTCTATCTCTATGCGCAGGCGCATGGGCGGACGGTGCGGATGCCGGTCTGGGTACAGGCGCTGCGGGTCCGTCTCTACGTGCTGTTCATGAACAGGCTCTACGTCGATGTGCTCCACGACCGGTTAGGCCGGTGGATCATGCGCCTGGCTCACGGGCTGGATAAGCATTCACTTGGGAGGTCGCGGTGATGGCGGAGGGGATGTCGCTCTGGATGCCGGCTGCCATCTCCTTGGCGGGAGCCGTGTCGGGATTTGCGGTTTGGTCCAGGCCGATGGCGCTCAAGATGTGGACGCTGGCTGTGTCGCTGGCGAGCCTGGCATCGCTCGTCGTGCTGTCCGGGGCAGGCGGGGGCGTGTTGCTGCCGGCTCTCCTGCCGATCGCTTCGTTCCTCTCGCTCCTGGGGCAGCCTCCGCACGAGGACAACCGGGCTGCCTGGATCATGACCCTGTTGCTCCTGGGCCTGGGATTGGGCGTGACGGCTGGCCGGGACGGCGAGAGGATGATTCTGCTGACGCTCCTGTTGAGCCTCCTCGTGGCCTTGCTCTACCGCTATCGCGCCCTGTCCGTGTCCCACCTGTGGCAGGGCATTGGGATGTACGGTCTCGGCGTCGTCTGCCTCGCGACGGCGCTGGCCGCGCCCGCACCGGTTTCCGCGGCCGCGGCGCTGGCCGTCTGCGCAATGCTGTTGCCGCTTGCGCCCGTGCACGCCGGGTACGTCGCGGCGCTCGCGGGACTGCCGGGCAACCTGCCCGCGTTTCTCGCCTGTCTGCTGCCCGCGCTGGGGTTCCACGGCCTGCTGGTGGTATTGCCGAGCCTGCCCGAGACCGTGAGAACGGCGCTGCCGCTGTTGGGACTCGTTGGGGCGATCTACGGTACTCTGAAGGCCCTGGCACAGTCGCGCATTCGGGCTCTGCTGGCCTACGCCAACCTGTCATTCTTTTCCATCTTGTGGTGGTACGTCGCGTCCGCTCGGACCGTTCCTCCGCAGGCAACTCTCTATATCGGATCCGTCAGTCTCGCCACCACCGGTCTGTTGCTGGCCTGGTACGCGATGCGGGCCCGCTACGGCGATATGGACCTGCGCGCGATCCGTGGGCTGGCCCATCCCATGCCCCGCTTTGCCGTGCTGTTCATGCTGCTGGCGCTGGCCGCCCTGGGCCTGCCGCCCTTCGGCGTCTTCGCCGGGTTCATGGGCCTGTTGCTGACGCCGGCGCTTCCGCTATCCGGCGCGTTGGTCGTGATCGTCCTCGCCTGGCTTGCCGCGTCCTGGTATTTTCTCGACCTGCTGCAGCGGCTGCTCTTCGGCCGGCACCGGCCGGATCTCCGCTACGAGGATCTCCACCGGACTGAATTAGCCGCGCTGCTGATGCTCGTCATCATTCTGCTCGTCATGGGTGTGGCGCCGACCCGTGTCTTTGAGCCGGGCACGCCAGTGCCTCGGCCCAGCGTGGCGGCGGGAGGCCTCGCGTGGAACAAATGACCGCGACATCCTATACCGACACGCAGCGGATGGAGTTGCGGGGATTGATCCGCCTCGCGAGCGAGGTCATCGCCCAGTACTGGCCGATGCGGACGTTCGTGCACCACAACCCGCTGCACAGCCTCGAGTACCTGCCCTTCGATGAAACGGTGGAGCGCGGCCGGCGCCTCCTGGGCGGCCACGGCTACCTGTCCGGCGAGACCTACCGGGCCTGTGTCCGGGAGGGACGGATCGCGCTCCGCCATCTGGATGCGGCGCTGGCGCCGAGGGCGCTCGACGCGCAGGTGGTGCTGGGAGGCCGCCGCGTGTCGCACGGCGAGGTCCTGCGCGCCTGTCTGACGCGGGGGCTCTGTGTGCCAATCGAAGAACCGTTCGATGCGCTGCTGGCAGGACCGGACCAGCCCCTGATCGAGACCCTCGCAGACCACTTGGCGTCCGTCGTGACCTGCCCGAGCGTCAGCGAGCGCATGGCGGCGGCCGTGAAGGAGGACCGGGTGGCTCTGGGACGATCCCTCACGCTCACCATGTGGTGCGACCGGGTCCTGGGCACCAATGTCGTCGAGCAGGTGAACGGCGAGCTCATCAAATGGTGTGAAGCCTTCCTGGACGAAGGGCACGCTGCGTGGCCCATGCCCGGGCGGGAGCGGGATTTTTACGGGACGTGGAAATCGCTCGCCGCACACGAGTGGTCGCCCTGTGGCATTGCTGACAGCCGGCGGAAAATTTCGCAACTGCCCGAACATCCCGAGGATGCGGTGCTCGACAGCCTGGCAATCCTTGCGATTCCGGACGAATTCCGGCAGAACTTCCTATCGCTCCAGTTCGCGGCGCTGCCCGGCTGGGCCGGGTTCATCAAGTGGAGGGGCGATCAGCGGGACTACGAATGGCAGCAGGCCTATCCGGTCGGTCTCGTGAAATTTCTCGCCGTCCGGCTGTGGTACGTGCGGGAGCTGGTCGGGAAAGCCTGCCGGGAGGAACTGGGCATCGGGGGCGATTATCGGTCGGTCCTGGCCTACATGCAGGAGCATCCGCATGCCTATTACCTGAGACGGGAACGGGTGGCGGGACGCCTGCCGGCGACCTATGCCGAGCAGGTCGACCGGCTGGCGCAAAAAGAGCGAGATGGGTGGACGCGTCTGCTCGATCGCTGCCAGGCGGAATTCGGCGCGCGCCGCGATCGGGCCGTGCAGCGCACCGCGGCGAAGCGCCTGCTCGCCCTGGCCAGAAGTTTGGAGTTGGACGAGTCCATCGTGCTGGCCGCTCCGCCGAAGGACCTTGCGGTTTTGGTGGAGTGGATGGATGCGTTCCCGGAATCAGCTCACGGCCCGGTCTGGCTCAGATCGTTCGAGGCCGGCTACCACGAGCGCCTCCTGGGACAGCTTGCACGAACCGGGGCGACGCCAGCCCCTGCCACGATCCGCCCGCAGTCGCAGTCGGTTTTTTGCATCGACGTGCGGTCGGAGCCCTTCCGGCGCCACCTGGAATCGACCGGTTCGCACGAAACCTACGGCTTCGCGGGGTTCTTCGCCGTCTTCATCCGGTATCGGGCCTGGGGCCGGGAGCATGACACGGAGCAGTTCCCAGTGATCATGCGCGCCAAGAACGAGGTGCGCGAGATTCCGCGCAGTTTTCTCGATCAGGCCGTCTCCAAGCAGGCGTCGCGGGCCCAATTGCTCCATGCCGGCCACACGCTCCTGCACGATTTGAAGGAGAACGTGGTCACGCCCTATGTCATGGTGGAGTCGCTGGGATGGTTTTACAGTCTGCCCATCGTCGGCAAGACGGTGCTGCCAGCCCTCTACCGACGCTGGGCCGACTGGTTGAGCCGTTTCTTCGTCCCCCCCCTGGCCACCTGCGTGACGGTGGATAAATTGGCTCCGGCGGAAACGGAAGCGGTGCTGGCGGACGAGCAGGAGGCTGTCATCCAGCGGGCCTTGCGCGAACAGTTCGGTCTCCATGGCTCGCGCGTGACGCTGAAGTTTGTCGAGGCGTTGCGGCGCGAGGCGTTGAACGGAGAGCGAGCGCCCGATCCGTCCCTGGTCGAGATGGCGCGGCGCGCGGGACTGCCGGCGGAAAAGCTGGCCGCGTTCGTGGACATCCTGCGCAGGCAGTACCGGATCGATCAGCGATGGGCAGAGGCACAGAAGGAACGGATCACGCGGACGGGCTTCACGCTCGACGAGCAGGCGCTCACGGTTGACACGGCGCTGCGTATGATGGGATTGACAAAAAATTTCGCCAGGCTGGTGCTCTTCTGTGCGCACGGGAGCACCTCGGAGAACAACCCCTTCGAAGCCGCGCTGGACTGCGGCGCCTGCGGCGGCAACGAAGGCAGCCCCAATGCCCGCGTGCTCGCCCGCATGGCCAACAATCCGCGTGTCAGGGAGCGGCTGGCGAAAAACGGCCTCGTGATTCCCGCCGACACGCACTTTCTCGCCGGACAGGTGGACACGACGACGGACGAGGTGCGGCTGTTCGACCGGGAGGATGTGCCGGTCACACATGCCGGAGACCTGTTGCGGTTGCTCGACTGTTTGAGAGAGGCCGGGCGGCTCACCAGCCTGGAGCGCGGCTCCCGGCTTCCGGACGCGCCGGTCCCGCTGACGCTGGAGCGGGCGTCGGCATACGTGCGCCGGCGCAGCGCCGATTGGAGCCAGGTGCGACCGGAATGGGGTCTGTCGGGCAACGCCGCCTTTGTCATTGGCCGGCGCGCGCTCACGCAGACCCTCAATCTGGACGGGCGGGTGTTTTTACATTCCTACGATTACCGGGAGGATCCGACCAACCGCCTGCTGGAGGTCTTGATGACCGCCCCGCAGGTCGTGGCACAATGGATCAACATGGAGCATTATTTTTCGGCGGCAGACAACGAGGTGTACGGCGCCGGCAGCAAGATTTATCACAATGTGGTGGGGCGCATCGGCGTCATGTCCGGGCCCTGGAGCGATCTGCGCCTCGGATTAGCCTGGCAGACCATGATGAACGGCGAACGGCCGTACCATGAATCCATGCGCTTGCTGACGGTGATCGAAGCGCCGCGCGCGCGCATCGAACAACTGATTGCGCGGCACGAAGTCTTGCAGCATTATTATCATCACGAGTGGGTGCACCTGGTGGCGCTCGAGCCGGAAGAAGGGGCGTTCTACCGGTATCTCCCGACGGGCGAGTGGTGCCGGGTTGCCAGTACCCACACCCTGACGCCTTCCTGTAACACGTGAAAGGAGTTCAGACATGGGCGGATTGACGCTGCATCCGATGAAGGAAATTCGTGTGATCGTATCGGGGGAGCACCGGGCGTTTGTGACGGAGTTGCTGGATAAGGTCCACGCCAGCGGCTACACGGTTATCGGCAACATCTCCGGAAAGGGCCATCATGGGCTGCACGAAGCCCACTTCATGTTCAGCGAGCAGGAAAGCCAGGTCATGATCATGGCGGTGGTTCCGGCGGACAAGGTGGAGCCGATCCTAGCCGGGCTGCGGCCGCTGTTCGAGCGATACTCCGGGGTGATGTTCGTCAGCGACGTTGCCGTGAGCCGGCAGGAGTATTTCGGCAAGCAGACAGCCGGCTCGTGACAACCGTGCGGATTCCTTGCGGGACTCGGTCTTGCACTCGGCCTCGCATCCACGTATCCTGCCGTCCTGATGGACTTCGATCGCTCAGACGGGTGACGTGGATACTCCCGTTCTCCTCATTCGCACCTTCCTGCTGCGCCCTTACGTCTTTGCCTTTCTGGCCGTGTTTCTGTTCTGTTCCGCCCGTCTGCTGGGCTGGCGGCGGACCGGACTGTTCTTTGCCCTTACCTGGGCCACAGCTTTTCTCTGCGAATTCTCCTCCACCCGCACGGGCATCCCGTTCGGGTGGTACTACTACACAGGGTCCACGGTGGGACAGGAGCTCTACCTGTCCAACATCCCCTTCATGGACTCGCTGTCCTTCACCTTCCTGCTGTACGCCAGCTATTGCCTGGCCCTCTTGTTTCTGCTTCCGGCCCGCGCAGGCAACCTCTTAGTATCCGGCGAGTGGGGAAGACCGGGCTGGCCGGAGCTGATCTTCGACCAGGGCGTGCGCACGTCCTGGCCGATCCTGGCGCTGACCGCGCTCTTCTTCGCCTTCATCGACATGGTGATCGACCCGGTGGCGCTCCGCGGCGACCGGTGGTTCCTGGGAAAAATCTACTACTATCCGGACCCGGGCATTCATTTCGGCGTTCCGCTGGCCAACTACGTCGGTTGGGCGGTCGTCGGCCTTGTCGCCTTGTCGATCTATTTTCCCGTAGACCGCCGCCTGTCCGTCCCGACACCGAGAGACGGCCGATCCGCCACCGGCGCCGTGCTCCTCGGCTGCGGGCTCTACTACGGTGTGCTGGCGTTCAACCTCTCGGTGACCTTTTGGATCGACGAGATGCTGCTGGGCTTGACCGGCGTCCTGCTCTATCTGCCAATCACGGTTCTGGCTGTCCTGCGGCTCCTCAGCCGACTCCCCGTCCACAGCCCGGTGCAACGGCCGGAGGGAGGCCGATAAGACTTGGCGCGTCTGTACCGAGCCTGTATACTGTTCCGAAATAGCGGTCAGCCGTCAGCTTCACCCCCACCCTCCCCCTTCCAGGGGGAGGGTCGCGGGGAGGGGACAAAACTCATCCTATTGTTGGCCAATCCGTGAGTAACTGAAAAGCCTGTCAAGACAACACATGACTCCTCGGCTGAAAATTGGGCTCACGGTCCTCGCCATCGTGGCAACCGGCGTCGCCGGGTCGCTGGGATGGCTGGGCTATCAAAGCTTCCAGACTGGCTTCAGCGCCAAAGCGGAGCCGACCGCCATCGAAGTGGCCATGGCGCGGTACGTGCGACACCTGGCCATTCCCTATGCCCAGCGAAACGCGCCTAACCCGGTCCCGACTAGCCCGGAAGTCCTGGTTGAGGGTCTGAAGCACTTCGCCGACCATTGCGCCACCTGCCATGCCAATGACGGCAGCGGCGACACCCCGATCGGGCGCAACGTCTATCCCAAGGCCCCGGATCTGCGCAAAGCCGACACCCAATCCCTGTCCGACGGGGAACTCTTCTTTGTCATTCATAACGGCATCCGCTTCACCGGCATGCCGGCCTGGGGCAAGGGCAAGCCGGAAGAGGACCGGGACAGTTGGACGTTGGTGCATTTTATCCGTCGCCTGCCCAAACTCACGCCCGACGAACTGGACGAGATGAAACGTTACAATCCCAAGACGGAGAAGGAGCGGGCGCAGGAGGCGGCGTTCGAGCGGTTCCTGAGCGGCGAGGAGGTCGGCCCTATTGAGCCGCCTCACAAGCACTGATAGGCTATTGTATTGGCTGGAGGCAAAAGAACCATCCGCGCACAGTAAAGGAGAAGTTGTCAGTCCTCAGTGTTCGGTTCTCAGTTGCATGACTGAAGACTGATGACTGAAAACTGACTACTCCCTAGCAAGCTTGGTATGGAGACGATGATGCAACAAATCCGGCTTGTTCTGTTTCTCCCGGTCCTGTCGGTCCTGTGTGGCACCTGGCTCTGGGCCCATGAAGGCAGCCAGCACATCCTGGGAACCATCACCACGGTCGCGCCGGATCATGTGGTCGTGCAGACACTCGACAACAAGACCGTGACGATCATCACCACGGCCCAGACCCGTTACCGCGCCCTCAAGGAGGCCAGTACGCGCGAAGCATTGAAAGTAGGGCACCGGGTGGTCGCGGAAGTCACGAAAGATAAGACCGGCCTGACGGCCAGCGAGGTGCGGTTCTCCTCGGTGCCCCCCAAACCAGGCACTCCAGGGTCTCAAGGGTCTCGCTGATGCAAGGTCTCTTGATCCGGTTCACCGTCACCGGAATCGCCGTCTTCCTGGCGAGCCAGGTTGTCCCCGGCATCACGATGGAAAGTATTCCAGCCGGGCTCGCCGCCGTCATCCTGCTGGCACTCCTGAACGCTGTGGTCCGCCCCATCCTCTATCTGTTCTCGCTCCCCTTCATCCTCGTCACGCTGGGGCTGTTCATGGTCATCATCAACGCGCTCCTGCTCCAACTGGTGTCCTTCCTGGTCAAGGGATTCGTCGTCCAGGGGTTCTGGCCTTCCGTCTGGGGCGCGGTGCTGATCAGTCTGGTCAGCACGGTCCTGAACCTGTGGGTCTCCGAAGAGGGCCGTATCCAGATGGTGATTCACCGCCCCAAGCCTCCGCGGATTATCAATTGAAATGCCCGCGCCTGATTGCTAGAATGCCTTCCCGTTCTTGAGTTGGAGAGATCGTATGGGCCAAGCCGCTGAAGCGATCCGGACGACCAAGCAGACGACCTTGCAGAGGACGCTGACGACCGCCCTCAACGAACTCGGCGTGGAGGCCGCTCTGGTGGGCATTTACGAGCGGGAGGGAGGCTCCCTCGTGGCGCAGGGGTCCCGCGGCTTTTCTCCCCGCGAGATACAGACTGTCCTGCGAACCCTCTCGGGCCAGGAGTCGTCGCTGCTGACCGCCACGGCTGCGGCCGGCGAGGAGGACTCGCACCGGGCCCTGCGCCTGCGCATGATCACGCCGGCCGCGAAGTCCTTGCTCGCGATGCCGCTTCGGCACAAGCAGCGGCTGTACGGCATCCTGGTGATCGGCCGAAAAGAAAGCGTCTCCTTCTCGAAGAAAGAAAAGAGCCTGATCGAGAGCGCCGGCGAGGAGATCACCGGCGCTCTGGAGCGGGCAGCGCTGTTCGACGGAACGCTGCTCCTCGCCGCACCGCTGGTCGTCCAGGAGCCGGCCCCAACCGTCGCCCCGGCCGGTCCAGCCGCCCTGGCCCCCTCGTCCTATGCCACACCCGAGGTGCAGGAACGGATTGCGGCACTGTTGAGCGACCAGACCCAGACCGTCCCGTTCGATCGCGCCTGGGTCACGTCCTACGATCCGATCGCCGGCGCCGTGGAAGTCTTGGGGCTCGCGGGAGACTACAAAGGTGAACTGAAAAAGGATCTCAAGCCTGGTCAGCGACTGGCCCTTGATAGCTCCGCCTCCGGCTGGGCGGTCCGGCACAGAAAACCGCGCGTCGACAACGACCTGGCCTCCACCCAAGGACGATTCCTGGACCACAAACATCTCTTCAAGGACCGGTTCCGATCCTCCTTAGTCGTTCCCTTCTTCGTCCGTGGGCAGGTCGGGGGAACCGTCACGCTGGCCTCCAGGACGCCGACCCAGTACGGGCTTCCGGACGCTCGGGCACTGGAGCCTCTGATCGTCAAAGTGGTCGAGCTGCTCCAGGAGCCGCTTGCGCCCCAGGCCGCAAGGGCACAGCCAGGCGTTGTGGGCGAGCCCCAGGCCGAGCCGCCCCCACAGATTTCCCACGAACCCCTGATCAGAAAACAAGAACGTCAGGCGGCCCTCGGCGAGTTTAGCGCCTTTTTGGCGACGGAAATCCGCGAGCCGTTGGCATCGATCCGGGTTCAACTGGAGGAGGTCACCGGGGAGGGCATCCTGGACTTCGATCCCCAGACCCGCGTCGAGAACGCCATGCGGGACCTGATCCGCATCGAAGCCATCCTTAACGAGATCCTGGACTTCGCCAAGCCCTTGGAGCTGAACCGGCGCCTTTGCCGGGTGCCCGACATCATCGAGAACATGCTGACGGTGGTAGGCACCGAGCTGGACATGAATCGCACCAGGGTCACCAAGGACTACGCCGCGAACCTACCCCAGGTCCGGTGCGATGAAGCGAAGATGCAGCAGGTCTTCCTCAGCATTTTCAAGAATTCCCTTGAAGCCATGACCCCCGGCGGGCACCTTCACATCGAAGTCACCCAGCAGAAGTCCGGCCGGACCCACGACGTGCAGATTACGATCAAGAACGACGGAGCCCCCATTCCCACCGAGCACGTCGGCAAGGTCTTCGAGCCGTTCTTTACCACCAAGCGGGCCGGCACCGGCCTGGGTCTGGCAACCGTGAAGAAAATCGTCGAAGAACATCAGGGACAGATCTCCATCGCCAGCGGGCCGGGCCAGGGGACCACCGTCATCATCCGCCTCCCGCCCCCCGTCCATCGAGGCGGGCCATACCGGCGGCGGGGGCGCGGGCGGAGGCCGCCACGAAACCGTTGAATTCACGTCCGAAAGTCTGAAAGTCGAAAGTCATTAATGTCCGAAGACCATGTCGCCAGACTTTCAGACTTTACGACTTTCCGGCCTTTCTACAGCGGCGCGTCTTCCCTATTGACAGAGCCAACGGAGGCGTCTAAGATACGCGCACTCAACGAGACATCTTTCAGGCCTTGTCATTTTCTTCCACATACTTACAAGGGGTGAGTCCAATGAAAACACTCATCGGCATCGTTGTGGCGGTGGCGGGTATCGCCTTTACCCTCTCGCTGGCTCAGGCCAATCCGGCCCTGTTGCCCAAGCACCCCGGCTATCCTGGCGGAAACGCCGTGTCTCCGGTCACCGGCCAGCCACTGGCCAATGACAGCGGAGAGACGAACGCCGGCGGCGAAAAGGCCCTGCGCAATGCAGCAGGCTTTGCTGACTCGCATACCCGGCAGAACCTCTCCGACCCGAACAATGCGCGCATTGCGGAGAAGCATGGAGCAGGCCAGCTTCCCAAGGTCCAGGGGCCGCAGATCAAGATCGAGCCGCCTGTCAACAGCGCGACCAAGATCAAGGGCGAGCGGGTTATCAACTAAGCGGACAACGCGGAAGTTTTAAAAAAGGGAGGTCGTCTTCTCGACGACCTCCCTTTTTATTTTCGTGCGGGTCTAGGCCTGGCAGACAACAGCCGGTGGCCAAAGAGCGCCGAGGCATCTGCCATGAGCCATACGCCATCAGCCATCGACTCCTTTAAGACGGAACCGCCAGGGCTTTTTCGCCCATTCCCCAGCATAGTCCACGCCGATTCGTGGCGCGCGAACGATCCGAGATGCTGAAACTCGCCCTCCTCGATCTTCCAGCCAGAGCTCTTCACCCAGCGTCAGGTCCCACTTGTTCAAAGTTCGGTCGATGTGGAAGTGCCGACAGAGCCGGCCTGGCCCATCTACAAGTCCCTGACCATCCACCTCGACCGCACGGACCAGAATGGCGGCCGGATACCCTTCACGGTCCGTCACCACATTGAAGCAGTGGTGCATACCGTAGACCAGGTAAACATAGGCAACCCCGGCCCGGCCGAACATGACTTCGGTCCGAGCGGTTTTGCCACGCGAGGCGTGGGAGGCGCGGTCCTCCGGCCCGACGTAGGCTTCCACTTCGATAATCCGGCCCGCCAGCAGGCCGGTCTCGCTCTTCCGAACGAGATGCTTGCCCAGCAGATCCCTGGCGACCTGCAAAGTGTCGCGTCTAAAAAAGGCCGGCGACAGAATTTTCTTCGGCATGGTCCACGACTTATCAGTCGAGAGGCGCGAGGCTAGAGGCACGGGGCGGGAGTAAAGTGCAACCGATTGTGCCCGTCTCTAGCCACTAGCCTCTCGCCGCGTGCCCTCCCCTAAAAATACCAGGCCACGCCCCCCATTATATTCCTGGGCGTACCCGGCACAAAATGGATGTCGGTGACGGCCGGCTGGCCGCGCAACTGGGATTCGTAGAAAAATTGCGCCTGCCGCCAGTCCACGTCAAACAGGTTTTGAATCGTAAAGAAGGCTTCGAGGCGGCCCCGCTCCACCTTCACCGGCAGCCGGTAGCGGTTGACCCAATCAAAGACCGTGAACGGCTGGGCATAGGCCGTCCGGTTTACATCAGCCGGTCGCCGCCCCATGTGGATCATCTGGAGCGAGGAGGACAAGCCCATCGGATGCTGGACGGTTAAGCCCGCCTGGGCAGTCAACTCAGGTGCCAGAGGGATCGCTTGCCCCGTACCGCGGAACTCGGCATGGGTGAGGGTCAAATCGCCTCGGAGCGTGAGCCAGTCCAGCAGGGTCAGCCTGGTTCCCAGCTCCGTCCCGTATCGTCTGGAGGCGCCCCTGATCTGGGTCGTCCCTGCATCGCCGACGAACACCAGCTCCGATTGCAGATCCAAGGCCCAGAGGGTGGCAAGCAACTCCACCCGATCCCATTGTTTGGTGCGAATCCCGACTTCATAGGCGGTGGCCCGAGGCAGAGTCTGGGCCGCCTGCCCGCTCACCACAGCCCGTGCATCATTGCTGTGAAAGCCGGTCCCGACGTTCAGGAAGAACTCAGTCCCCAGCCAGGGGCCGAGGATCAGGTTGCCCTTGGTGCTCGCGATGACCGCATCGGTCCTCCCCTGGGGCTGCTGGGTGCAGGTCGCGCAAAGGTTCTGCACGTTGAACGTGAAGAAATCCGCTCGCGCGCCGCCGTTCACCCGCACCCAGGGAGTCGGCTGTAATTCCAATTTCAGGTAGGGCGAATAGGAGGCCTCCAGTACGGCGCTCTCCGAGGTGACCGTCAGCAGCGCGCGCTGCTGTTGGTCGGCGATCCGCACACGGGCATCGTCCACGCGGGTCTGAACGCCCAAAGTTGCCGTCCCGTCTACGCCCATCAGGGTACCGCTCTGCCTGTACCCGACATCGCTCCCGTAGACCACCCGACGATCGCCCTGCTCGATCCCATCCCCATGCACCGGATCGTTAAGGAAGAAAGTGAAGTTGCTATACAGGTCCAGCTTGTAATACTGCGCATAGAGATCGGCAAAAATTTTTCCGCCGGTGCTCGTATCATAATGGTACCGCAGGGTGCCGGTGGCCCGATTCGTCCGTCCACCTTCAGACGGATCGACGGACCCAAACCGATCCAGCAATCCGGCAAAGACGGCGTAGACAGGAAGCTGGCCGGATGCGTTCCACCGGCTCTGGTTATAGGTGCCGGTCAGGCTGAGCTCGGACCGTGGCGTAGGATTGATCGTCGCCTTAAGCAGCCCGTTGAACCGGTTGTAGCGGTTGGGATTCAGAAAAGGGCCGTTGGTGAAATAGCCTTCCGCCGCCACCAGGGTCCGCAGCTTCCCCGTGGTCGGCGAGAACATCGTGAGATACCGTTGCGTGTCGAACTGCCCGCCCGCCGCCTGGATGAAGCCTTCCTTGACCTCGTCCCGCGTCACGAAATCCACCGCACCGCCCGTGTTGAAGTCCCCGAACTGGACGTGGTAGGGCCCTTTATAGACCTGAATCTCTTTGATCGTCTCCGGAATGATGAAGTTCAGGTCCGCATAGCCCTGCCCGTGGGCATGGCTGCGCATGTTCACCGGCATCCCGTCCCGGAAGACGGCGATGTCGGTCCCGTGGTCCGCGTCGAACCCGCGCAGAAAATACTGGTCGGCCTTGCCGGCCCCGCCGGAATGTTCCACGGTCAGAATGCCGGGGGCCAAGCGCAGGAGCATACCGGGGCGGCCTTGCGGCTGGAGGAGGATGTCCTTGTCCGGGATGACGTGTTCCGAAGAAGCGGCGACCAGCCGCTCCGCAGCCACCGGGACTTCGGGGAGAACGACCGTGCCGTCGGCTGCCGGCTCATGGGCTTGCGCCATTAGCACAGGGAACAGAAGAAGGACCAAAAAAATAACCGTCAGATTCAACAATGGAACAAAACTCCGTTACTGCTTCCTGGTCCATCCCATTCCAAATTTCCGGCGGGTGGTGCCGACCTGGGAACCCGTCCGCCTGCAACGCAAGGGGTTCCCCACGGGGGGATGGGTGGAGTGAGGACGGACGGGTTGGTCGGCGACAGGACCCGCCGAAAATCAACTCAGCCCCTTCCCGGTGGTCGTCATGGTCAGCTTGCCGTGCTTCACTCCCTTGGTCGCAATGAGGGTGTCGGCGACTTTTTTGATTTCGCTGCCACGGCCCCGGACGACCAGCACCTCCAGACAACGGTCATGGTCCAGGTGGACGTGCATGGTCGAGAGGATGAGGCGGTGATGATGGTGCTGGATGTCGGTGAGCTTCTCGGTCAGGTCGTGGACGTGATGGTCATAGACAATCGTGATAGTCCCGACCGTCTCCTTGTTCTCGTCCCACTGTTGCCCGACCAGGTTGTCTCGGATCAGGTCGCGCAGCGCTTCCGACCTGGTCGCATAGTTCTTGCGCGCGAGCAACCGGTCGAAGTCATCCAGCAGATGATGATCCAGCGACACCCCGAACCGGACCAGCTTCTTCATGCTACCTCTTTAGTGCTACGATTAATAAAAACGTAGCACGACAATAGCGCCGTCGGCTCGGCTGTGTCAACCAGCCGGCCTCCTCTAGCAACCAGTCCCTGACGCCCAACTTGACAGCCAAGCAGCAGGCGTATATGTTTGCCATATACATGAAGATGTCTGCGCATGGATGACTTGGCACAGGTAGAGGGGTTCGATTGGGACGAGGGCAACCTCAGGAAAAACTGGGAACGGCACCACGTCACGCCGTGGGAGTGCGAGCAGGTCTTCTTCAACCGGCCGCTTGTCGTCGCCGATGACAAAACCCACTCCACGCAGGAGGCCCGATACTACGGGCTCGGCCAGACCGATGGAGAACGGCTGTTATTTCTCGTGTTCACCGTGCGAGGGAGCCGGATACGGATCATCTCGGCGAGAGACATGAGTAGAAAGGAGCGGAGCCGCTATCATGAACAAGCTCAAAAAGAAACCGAAATTCAAGAGTGAACAGGAAGAAGCAGATTTCTGGTCAACCCACGATTCGACCGAGTACGTGGACTATACCAAAGCAACCCGTGCCCTGTTCCCGAACCTGAAACCGTCCACCGAGACTATCTCGCTCAGACTGCCCAAATCGCTGCTCGACCAGCTCAAGACCCTGGCCAACAAGCGCGACGTCCCCTACCAAACCCTCCTGAAACTCTTCCTCGCCGACCGCATCGCCCAGGAATGGAAGGGCAAGCCGGTTAAAGCGTAACCGTGAAGTGTTTCCCGGTCCTCCGGCAAACCTCCGGTGCCAGAAAAATGACTCCCGATGTCTTTTTTTTCGCCCAACCCTTGGATTGTAACGAAAATACACGGACTGCGTGATTTGAGAAAAAGACCCCCGTACAGTTTCTTTACCACCATCCCCATTTCCGCTCATATTTTTAGATCACACGCTAAGCTTGTTTGCGTGAAAACCACTGACGATCATAATAGGAAATGATTTCTGCAATGACGACCATCAGATTTCTTCCCGCTGCGGAGTAATCGCAGACAGGCCCAAGGTCAAAATTTCCCACAGAATCGACATCCTTCCAGTCGTCAACCATTGAAACGTGAGTCGTTGAGGTAACCACTGGTGATGACTTCATATGCTTTGAATGATTGCAAAGTGCCTGTATCAGCCTAAAGCTTTCAAGCTTGTATATTTCGTTGTAGAACACCTCTTCAGAAGTGCGCGCGGGTTTCTCATGCGAATAGCCTGGCGCAATCCACTCGCGAAGATGGGTAAGCCCCATGATCACATACATGAGATCCACGGTCTGTTTTTGATCCGATTCTGACAATCGAGTGCAATACGTTTAATAGAACTGAAGAAGAACTCGGGAGATTCAAAGTCAAAGAATTGAGATTGCTTGTTCATGTACTTTATAGCTTATTCCCGTCTCACGGAAGGCGGCCTGGGCGTCTCTCACTGCGCGCGTCCAGCGAGCACTTTTCGAAGTGCGCGATGCGTGAGCACGGAGAGCAGCCGGGCCACCCCATCCCCCAGCATCAGCCGAGGTTCCCCCTATTCTCCCTCTATGGGGATGTACAGGAAGTTGCCCTGGCGGTTGATCAGCAGAAGGGTGAGCTCTTTGTTCTTGATGGGATCCACGAGCCGTTGGAAGACGCCCAGATTGGCCGCTGGGCGGCGGTTGACCTCCAGGATCACGTCGCCGGTCATCAGGCCGGTCTGGTCAGCCAGGCTGCCCTCCTCCACGCCTGAGACCACGACGCCGGACGTTGAACTCAGTCCGAGCTGACCGGCCATCGCAGGCGTCAGCTCATCCACCATCAGCCCGCTGAGCGGATGGGTGGGCGCCACCGTGCGGGCCGGCGATGGCGCACGGCGCGGGCGCTCTCGCGGCGCTTCCTGCACGATCAAGTCCGCCTGGAGCGGCTTGCCGTCTCTCATGAGATCCAGACGATGTCGGCTGCCGATCGGCGCACCGCCGATCCAGTTGCGGAGGCGAGCGGCGTCCAACACCTCCTTGCCGTCGAACCGCACGATCACGTCGCCCCGCTTGAGCCCCGCCCTCTCAGCCGACCCCTTTGGCAGCACATCCGTGACGATTGCGCCCTTCACATCGGGCAGCCGGAACAGTTTGCCCAGGGGCGGCGTGACGTCTTGCGTGGACGCGCCCAGGAAGCCCCGGATCACCCGGCCCGTCTTGACCAAGCTCTGCATCGCCGCCCGCGCCATGTTGCTGGGGATGGCGAACCCCACCCCCACGCTGCTGCCCGTGTTGCTGGCGATGGCGGTGTTGATCCCAACCAACTCGCCCTTGATGTTGACCAGCGCGCCGCCGGAGTTACCGGGGTTGATCGGCGCGTCCACCTGGATGAAATCTTCGTAGTCCGCCACGCCGACATCCGCCCGGCCGACCGCGCTAACGATGCCGAACGTCACGGTCTGGTTCAGCCCCATCGGGTTCCCGATGGCCAGCACGAAATCGCCCACCGCGAGTTGGGTCGAATCGCCCCAGGGGACGGCAGGCAGGCCGGTGGCCCCGATCTTCACCACCGCCACGTCCGTCTTGGGGTCCGTGGCCACGACGCGTCCTTTGAACTGCCGCCGGTCCGCCAGCAGGACCTCGACCGAGACGGCTTCGGCCACGACGTGGTTGTTCGTGATGATGTAGCCGTCGGGAGAGACGATCACACCCGACCCCTGCCCGACCTGTTTCTGCGGGGGCCCTTCCGGGAAGAGCCCGAACGGCAGCCCCATGTCATTGAACAGTTGGTCGCGCACCAGCACCGTGGTGGCGATGTTGACCACGGCCGGGATGACCCTGGCGGCGGTGCTCTTGACCTGGGCTTGCAGGTCCGCAGCGGCGGAGTTCGTGACGGCGGCTAAGCGGTCCGCTGCGCGGGCTGGTGCGCCGACCATCGACAGGATGAACCAGGCCAGGAGGCAGCGCGCGAGGGTCACCGGCAAGATAGTCTTTCTATTTCTTCCCATCCGCAGCCAAGATGCTCTGGATCACGGTCTTGAGGTTCTCAGGGTCGATCGCCTCGACTTTGATGTTCCCGTCCAGCAGGATGGTGGGAGTCTGCTGCACGTTCACGCGCATTCCCCAGGCCTTGCCGGCTTCCAACGCCCGGACCGGCTTGCCGCTGGCCAGGCCCGCTTCGAACGCCGCGACATCCAGCCCCACTTCCTTGATGAGCGACTCGCGGATCAGCCGGTCGAAGATTTGCACCCGGTCCTTATGGATCGAGCGGAACAGGGCCCGCCTCATCTCGGAGCCTTTGCCCATTGCCTTGGCCTGCTCGTACATTTCGAAGACGGTCGGCAGCTTGCCCGCCATCACGGGGAACCCGACCATCGTGACCTCCAGCTTGTTGCCGAACTCCTTCTCCAGGATCGGCAGGGCCTCCGCCTCGAACCGATGGCAGTGGGGACAGTAGAAATCCGCGAACTCCGTCAACTTCACCTTGCCGGGCTGATGGGTGGAGGGCTCTTTCAGCTCCTCATACTTGCCCTTGAGCCCGGCCGGAGCCGCCAGCGTGGCGGACAGGCCCCAGCCAAACCCTGCCGTGATCGTGAGGACCGCCAGCACCAGCGGCCCCAATCGATGTGCACGATAGCTCATCTCCGCAACTCCTTTCTCCAGAGTTCCCGTCTCGATCTCTGCGCCATTATAAACCAATGGCCCTCCGGTCCGATGCCCTGTCCATGCCTCTGTTATAATATACCTATGCGGTTTCGGGTGACGACAGGATCGACCTTTGCCACCCTCCTCCTGCTCCTGTCTGGCTGCGCCACCACCGGCGTCATCCCCCCTTCACTGTACCAGCAACTCGACCGCTCCCTGACCTTTGCTCAGCTCAAGGACTCGCCGGACTCCTATCGAGGCCGGCTGATTGTGGCGGGCGGCGAAGTGCTGGACGCCAAGCTGTTAAAACAGGGCACACGCCTGGTCGTGCTGCAATTGCCACTGCTGGATTCCCAGGAACCCGGCCTGGACCGGACCGCCTCTCAAGGACGCTTCCTGGCTATCCAGAAGGAGTTCCTGGACCCGGCCACCCTGCCGGAGGGAACGAGGGTGACCATCGTCGGGGAAGTCACCGGCGCCACGACCCTCCCGCTTGACGAGACCGATTACGCCTACCCCACGCTGGAGATCAAGCATCTCAAAGTCTGGTCAGGTCTGATCGCCTCTCAGGATTCCGCGACAGGACCATCCAGGACTTATTGGGGACCGTCCGGTAGTTCCTACTGGGGCTGGGGCCCGCTCTATGGCTATTATCCCTATGGCTATTGGGGAATCCACGCTTGGAGATACGGGGGAGGGATGAGTTGGCAAGAACGGCCGCGGGTCAAGACTCGGCCGCCGACCCGTCAGCAACGCAAGCGACATTGACCGGCGCCGCCCGGCCCCATTATTTTTTCACCTCTCCCACGATCCGCTCCACCCGCTCGTCCTTCCCCCCCAGCTCCAGGTACTTCCGGTACCGAGCCAGCGCCTTCGCCGTATCCTTCTTGTGTAGCTCATAGAAGATGCCCAGGCTGTAGTGGGCCTCGACCAGGTTCGGCTTCAAGGTCAGGGCGGTTTCATATTCCCGTTCCGCGTCATCCAACTTGCCGAGCTCGGTGTACACGCCCCCCAGATTCAGGTGCGCTTCTGCATACTCGGGCTTGAGTCGGATGACGTCCGTGAACTCCTTGGCCGCCTCCCTCTGCTTGCCCTCGCTTCGGTAAATAAAGCCCAGGTTGAAATGGGCATCCACGAGGTCCGGTTTTGCCGCGATCGCCAGGCGATAGAAGCCGGCCGCGTCGGTGAGGCGGCTTTCCTTCTCCGCGATCCGTCCCAAGAGATACCAGCCGTCGGCATGACGCTGATTCGCCTTGGTGAGCTGTTCCAGCACCTCGCGCGCCTGCGCCCCCTTGCCTTGACCGTCGTAGAGATACCCCAGGCCATAGAGCGCTCCCTGATGGCCCGGCTTGACGGCAAGCAAGTCGCGGTAGGCCTGGATGGCCTTGTCGGCGGCGCGACTACGCTCATAGAGCTTGGCCAGCGCAAAATGCGCCTCCTCGAAGCGGGGCGAAAGCTGGATCGCCCGTTTCAAGGCCTGCTCAGCCTCAGCCGGCTTGTCTTGGGTCTGGTACACGAGCCCCAGGTCGTACTGAGGCTGCGGTTCGTTGGGATTGAGCTGGATGGCCTTCGTGATCTCGTCGATCGCTTCAGCCGGCTGCTTCCGCCCGTGGAAATAGACGAGGCCGAGTTGGTGATGGGCTTCCGCCATTCGGGGATCAATGGCGATCGCCTTCTTGAACGAGGTGACCGCCCCGGCTGAGTCGCCGTCCTTAAACAGCTTCCGGCCCCGTTCGTATTCCTGCTTGGCCGCCGTGGAAACAGAGGGAGCAGTCCCGGCCAAGACCAGCAGCCCGTTGAGGCAGAGCCAGGCTCCCGCCAACAGAAGGGTTCGTCTGACCAGGACAGGGCTCGGACGTATCACGATCGCTCCGTTCACGTCTCGGTTGTGCGACCGGACTATAGACGGAGCGGACATCGAAATCAACGGGCGAAATCAACGAGTCGTCCGGCCCTCATTTCCAAACAGGACCAGACTACGCCACAGCACGACGCCCCCTGCACCGATCCCGGTGCAGAGGGCGTCGTCGTTTCGAGTCCTGCCAGCCGTCCCTATTTGATCAAGAGCAGCTTGCCGCCTGCGTCCTGGGGATTCAAGTGATCCCGGTAAACGAACGTGCTGCCGGAAGTGGCGTAGAGGAGGTCGCTGAGGGGCACGCCGATGTAGCGGCTCTCACCGGGCTTCAAAACAACCTGGGCTTTCAACACCGTAGGCGCCTCAAAGGCCCCGTCCGCTGTCATGAGAAACCCGCGCTCGATCGAGGATCTGTTGGTGACCTTGAGCACCACCGGACGACCAGGCCGAACCTTCAAGTCCAGGATTGTCACGGGCGGATACCACATTTTCAGTCCTCCGACTTCGATGGCGCTGAGATCCGCATCCACCGGCAGTTCTTTGAACGGCTGTCCGACAACGGACCCATTCTCATCTCCGACTTCTACTCCCCCGGCGTGATGCGCCACGGTAACTGATCCACCTCCCAGCAGGAAGACAAGCCCGACCACGACCAACACCGATACCTTGCGCATCATCAACCTCCTTTGAGGACATGAAAATGGATGAATGGACGACCGACTGTCCTATTTCTTTTTCGGCGCGGCCTTTTGACCGGACTGCTCAGCATGGGCGATCGCCTCCTCCGCATGCTTGACCGCGTCCTTGGCATGGTCGATGGCCTCCTTGGCATGGGAGTCCCCGCCCGCCTTGATAGACGCTTCCAGGTGCTGGATGGCCTCCTTCACGTGCTTGATGCCTTCCTTGGCGTGGACAACCCCTTCTTTCGCGTGTTCTCCTGTCCCCTGGGCAGAAACGACCCCTCCACTCAACGCAACTGCCAGAAGAATTGGAAGTAGCACCTTGGCCGTTACCCTTTTGTGTTTCATCGCGTCTCCCTCCTTTTGTGATGTGCATCATAAAGATTTCTTACTGTCACGGGGTGACGACGTGCACGGCGGCAGCCCATCCTTTTCCAGAATCTGCCCGCCGACCACCTTATCGCCGACGACGAGAAAGAGCGCCTTGAGCCGCTGGACCTGGCCCAGGAACCGTCCGCTGGCCACGGCCGTCACTTCGCGGGAGCCGTCCGGCTGCGGCTGGTCGGCTTCAATAGCCACCTGATAATGGTCGAACCCCTCGAACTCCTTGTTGAAGGCTTGTGCGCGGAGCAGACTCTCGAGAGCCCGATCCTCGGCAGGGGCCGGCGTAAACCCCATCAGCAACAGTCCCGCCACAAGGGCAAGCAGCAGCATGCTTCTCATAGTCCCTCTCTTCTACAGGCTCGGCAGTTATAGGACCTTCGCCACATCCTGTCTACTGATGGATACTCACCGATGCTACAGTCCCGTTTAAGCTCTTCACGGGGGTCGCAGGGGCAGGGCCGCGCGAATTTCCATCCTCTCCATCCTAAAGACCCGGACCGGATCGCAGCGGCTGAGAGCCCTCACTGCGTAGGTCTCCACCAGAAAGGTGGCCTCGAAGGGGAGCGTCTGATCGTCCCGCCTGGCTGCCTCCGCGGGATCAGCGTCGAGCCGCAAGAAGAGCCGGGGTGAAGGCCAGGAGGAGTCACCTTCACCCCAGTGAGGTCCGAGCAAGGAGGGTGACAACCCGGACCCAGCGTGCTTCCTCGTCCAATGTCAGCGATGCAGAAGAGGGGGAGCCGATTGAGCCGGTTACCGCGTGCCGGTTCTCCGACCAACAGCGTAGAGGCCTGCGTCATGCGTCCGGCTCCGCTCCACCAACGCCGTCACCGACTCGCGGAAGACGCGCAGGCTGCCCTCGCCGATCTTGGTCCCTTCCAGCCGCCCCTCTTCGACCCACCGATAGATCGTCCAGCGACTGACGTTCAGCAGATGGGCCGCTTCGCCCACCCGAAGCAATGGCTTCTCCATTGCGCGCCTCCGTACCAAACTTCGTTTGCACCGTTCGCTTCGATCGTTCGACCCAGAGGCTCTCGACGGGTCAGATGCGAACGGAGAAGTTTTTTGCCTCCAGTAAGCCTAAATTCTTCCTTCCAAAGTGACTGGGGGGGCGGCCGGGAAGGCCGCCCCTCCGACCGGAGCGCAGCAAGGAGGCAGTCCAAGCCCTCGCCCCAGCCAATCGGCACGACCCTGTTATAAACAGGGTCTAGCTCTTCGCCCGCACGGCGAAGTATTCGTCGTAGCTGTGGACAAAGTCCTTCTACGCCAGCGGTGCATGGCAGGCCCGGGACTTGGCGAAAGCCTCTGCCAGCGGCTTCCCGTCTGGCCCATAGGCTGCAAAGACCCATGCTCCGTTCTTGAGATTCTCGTGAACATCCTGGCCCCAGCCTTCGTCCTTGCCCATGACGAAGACCTTGGCCAAGTCGCCCTTCACCAGCTTCCCGTCCGGGCCGGTCGCAAGCGCCTCGCTCTCTGTCTTGGCCTTATACAGCTCCATGACCATGACCGTGCCGTTCGGAAACGGCCGGCCCGGCACGGCCTTTGTCCCCTTCGGGTTCACGTACAGCTCGTGAACCTGCCTGGTGCCGCGCCCGGCCACAAACGGAAATTTTGGCCAGGACTTGTAGTCCGCTGGCAAGCGAAGGTCGCCCCCACCGACCGTGGCCGGTCGAGCGACACCGGCCCGCTGCACAACCTCGACCGCGAGAGACAAGAGCCTGATCGCGACCATCCTCAGCGGGCTCGTAGCCCGACGTTTCTCATGGCTTCCCCGCATGACCCCACCTCTCCTCCCCCCGCCGCCGGTTCAGCTCATCGGCTCGGCTGTGCAGAACCACTCCAGGCCCATCTTTGTGCCTTTCACGCCCTTGACCGCAGCGACGAGCCCCTCGGGCTTCACGCTCCCATCATGTTCGACGAGGGCATGGCCCTTCAGGCTCTTGAGGTCCACACCCTTAACCCCCTTGACCTTCATCAGCGCCTCCGTCAGCTCCTTGGGATAGAACTCGCAGAATGTTCCACCCAACATGAGCGTGATCGGCTTCCCCGCCGCCGTGACCGGCCTCGGCTCCACCGCGAGGCCGGGCGCGCATCGAGTCGCCACCATGAGTCCGATTCCCACCGTTGTCAGCACGCAACTTGCGAACGCACGCATCGCCGTCCTCCTTTCCATCCGGGACAGAGGGTCATCCCCCTCGATCCACCCAGGCCTTGCAGTTCCAGCCCATAGCGAGCGCCCGCTCGACGGCTACTGCCAATTGTTCCGGCGACACCGATTCCTTCTGATACCTGACGAGCACCGTTCCATGCTGATTCAGGAACTCCACGTGTTGCACGGCGACGAACCGACGCAACGCGCCGTCCACGTCTTGACGGTGATACTCACAGAACCGCCCGCCGATTTGGACGATCGCCTCTCCGATCCTCCGGTCCTCGACACTTGGCGCAACCACGCGGCGATCCTCTGCGTGGACAACGAGGCTGCCAGCCGCAAGCATCACCCAGACACCCACAAGTGACAGATACTGGCGCATCATCCTTTCTCCTCTTGCCTCCCAATTTGCCAAAAGGCCGGGGTGGGGGAGGTAGGCCACCGACCCCACCCCAGGCGGGTCCGAGACAGGAGGCCGCCCAACTCGGACCCGGCACAGTTGCTTCAGTTCATCAAGCGGGCCATGGAGAACCCTCCGGCACGTTGGCCCTGGAACAGCCGGCTATAGTCGTGTCCTCTCAGGAGCAGGAGCACGCAGGGACCAAGAGAACCGGCAACCGGTCCGGCTCATGCCGCTCGTTGAGCAGCGCAACACGCTCCTCGGCAGAGGTATGGGCCGTCCCGATGGTTGGTCGGGTCACGGGGTCGTGGAAGAGGGTGTGCTTAGCGAGGGGGCGCGCGGGAACGAATGAAGTCGAGGCGAACGCCGAACAGAGAAACAGAAGGAATGGGAACCAGCGTCACACCGAGAAACAGCAGGGCGACGACCGGCGGTATCGAGGTCAGGCTGGGCTCGCTGTTGGCCTGGCAGGCCCAGACGCAGAGCAACGAATGGGCGGCCTCTCCCGAATGTTGATGGTGATGGTGCCCGCCGACCGGCGCGGCCGGGTAGGCGAAGAGACAAACCGCCGCCTGGATCGCCAGCACGAGATAGACCGCGACCAGAGCCCCGGCAATCGGTGTTAGCGCTCGCTTCACGCGAGGGACCTCCAGGTTACGTCGGCAGGACTCTAGCCCGGTTCCCAGCGGCTTGTCTACAGACGGATGCTCACGCATGCTACAAGTTCCTTGGGAGCCGGCCCGCCCGCCACGGACGCCTGCCCCGCTCCCTCCTTTCAAGCCGAGCCTACCGGGAACCGGCACTGGCCCCGGACCCTCGGATCGAGATATTGAAGTCGCGCGGCCCATTGCCCTGCCGCACCGACATGCCCGGCAGCGATTCCAGCGACTCCCGCATGTGTCGCGTCGGCTGCTCGGTGAACTCGCTTCGCGGCGCGGTGGATTGGGTCACTCCCTCAGGGCCCTGCTTCAGCGCCTCCAGATCTTTTCTGATCAGCGCAGCCTGCTCACGTAACTGCTGCACCCGCCGAGTCCGCTCCAAGTCCGATTGATTGCCCGGCGGAGATTGAGACGAAGCAGGAGCCGCCTGTCCTACGAGGCACAGGATCGCACATCCGCAACACACAGTCGCGATCGGCTTGTTTCCGAAAAGTCCAATGTTTCGCATGACCGTTCTCCCTCCATTCCACGGTCCCCTCAGCCCGTTTGTGGAGCCGTCCGGCATCCGGTGCATCCGCACGCGGGCATCCGGAGCCATCAGCTACAGTCCCCGATCGCGCGAGCTGCCCTGCGGTTGTCCGGTTCCGAACCCCGGTGGAAGCGCGCCCGGTTTGCGTCCCTGGGGCACTTCAACCCCGACGACGACCCGCTCGCCCTCTTTCAGCTCTCCACCCTGGACCTCAGTGGCATTCCCGTCCGAGACACCCGTTTGGATCAACGCCGGCATGAGCTCGCCGGAACCTCCCAACTTCCACACGGTCTTCGTCAACGCCGGCGGATTCCCCTGACCGGAGGCCGCCTGGACGGGCCCGGCTCCCGAATCCGGCGCAGGGTTTCCGGCACGGTCCGCCCGGGGCGGGGTAAATCGCAAGGCCGCGTTCGGCACCTTGAGCACCTGGTCCTTGTACGCCACGATGATCGAGACATTGGCCGTCAGGCCGGGCTTGAGCCGAAGGTCCTTGTTGTCCACCTCGACCACGACGTTATACGCCACGACATTCTGCACGATGACCGGGGCATTGCGAACCTGGCGGACCTGACCGTGAAAGCGTTCGCCCGGGTAGGCATCCACGGTGAAGACCGCCTTCTTGCCCTCTGCGATGCCGCCGATGTCCGCCTCGCTGACGTTGGTGTCCACCTGCATGCGCGTCAGGTCCAGCGCGATCAGAAAGAGGTTCGGCGTCGCAAAGCTGGCCGCGACCGTCTGCCCGACCTCCACGTTGCGGGCGATCACGATCCCGTCCACCGGCGAGCGGATGACGGTGTATTTCAGGTCCAACTCGGCCGCGTTCAAGGCAGCGTCGGCCTGCGTGACCTGCGCCTCCGCCATGTCGATCTGCGACAGGGCGCCTTGATGAACCGTCTCGGCCATGTCTACCTCATTCTGGGAAACGAACTGCTGGTGCAGAAGCGCTCGGGCCCGGTCCAGCTCCCGCTTGCGTTGCCCAAGATCCGCGCGGGTCTTGCGCGCGCCAGCCTTCGCCATCACGAGGTTGGCCGCCGCTTGGTCCCGACGTTTCTGAAACGGCGCCGGATCGATCCGAGCCACCACATCGCCGGCCTTGACGGCCGAATTGTAATCCGCATGGAGGCTCTGAATCATACCCGAGACCTGACTGCCCACGGGCACCGCGACGACCGGGTTGACCATGCCGGTGGCGGTGACCACTTGAACGACCGCCCCTCGCTCGACCGGCAGAGTCCGCCACCTGACGGGAGCCGCACGCGCGCCGTTGAACACCAGATAGCCCACGATGGCCAGCCCCGCGGCCAGCACGCTGACGCTCCAGACGATTTTCTGCATCGGCTTAGAACCCCAACGTGACCCCCCCGTAGATGGCCCGTCCATAGCCGGCGAAGAACAACGTCTTGCTCGCATCGGCGGTGCTGTCCGCGACCACGTTGCCGGAGGCCACGTACGTCTTGTCGGCGATGTTGTCCAGCTCGAAGTAGAACTTGGCGAACCGAACATAGGGGTTGTTCTTGAACTCAAAATTCTTGTGCACGTTGGCATTCATCAGCCAGTAGGCCGGCGCGGCGACCGTATTGGCGTTGTTGAGGAAATAACTGTCCCAGTAGCTCGTCTCGAACCATGCCCCCAACCCCGACGGGTGTTCGTACTCTTCCTTGAAGTTGAGCACATTGCGCACCACGTTGGGGACCAGTTTCCCGTCTCTCACGAAGTCCGTCGGCACGCCGTTAACCAGGAATCTATCCTTAAAATTGGTGTACGTGCCGGTCACGTGCGTATAGGCGCCCGAGAATCGCCACCCGGCCCAGGGGCGCCAGTCGTAGCTGAGCTCGATGCCTCGATATTCCGACCCATCGGCGTTGATCGACGCCGTCCCGCCCGTCGACGAAACGACCTGCGAGATGATCTCGTTCTTGAAGAAGATCCAATATCCGACGAACTGAACCGAGAGATCCTTGGCGAGTTTCGAATCGGTGCCGATTTCGAGGTTCAAGTTCTTCGTCGGCTTGAGATTGAAGTTCGTGCCGGCCAGGCCGGTGAAGGGGTTGGTGGTGAGGTTGCTGAATCCGGGTATCGCATAGCCCGTGGACGCTCGCACCCAGTGCTTGTAGCCCTCGGCCGGCTTCCAGGTCAGGGACATTTCCGGTGCCCAGTTGTCGAAGGTGCGGTCCGCGTTCGCCCGGGTATCGACAGCGCCCGCCGACGTGTAGTTGACGGTCTGCACGCTTACGATCGATTGCTCATACCCCAACCCGGCCGCGACGGTCCATTTCGGCGCAAACTCCAGCTCCCCGCGAAAACGCCCGCCGATGTTCCGAATCGTGCCGCGGCTGTTCTGCCGGAGGACTCCCCGCGTGCCGGTGCCGTCGATGGAATTGGCAAAGGTCGCCCCTTCCTGCTCCATGTTGTTCACGAAAAACCCGACATAGCTCTTGAGCGGCATCCCCGCCAGATGCCCGTCGTGCCGCAGATCGGTGTAGTGTTTCCAATTGGGGTTCACGTTGTCGGTAATCTGGGAAAACGTCTGGTTGATGTCCTTGACATCGTAATCGGCTTCCATCGTCAAGACGGTGTTGGCGTCGAGCTGCCGCTCGTAGAAGCCGCCGATGATCGTCCGCCGGTCCAACCGCCGCTGCGCCAAGAGCAAGGCATTATTGCAGTTCGTGACGGAGGTGCAGACGGTCCCGCCGGCCTGCCGCGGGTTGCTCGCAAATTGCGAGAGCGTCAACCGGGTCGGCACCTGGGTGTCAAGCCAATTCGTGATCGCCTTGAAGTAGAGGCTCTGCTTGTCGTCGATTTTGAAGCGGAAATTGAAGTTGAGGCTTTGGGTGTTGTAGCCGCTGTGATCGATGTAGCCGTCCTCGGCCACCTGGCTGGCGAACAGAGCGATGTCGGTGTTCTTGGTCTCCTGACCCACGGCAAAGGCATACTTCTGAAAGCCGTACGAGCCGACTTGGAAGAACGACTCAACGCCGTTGATGTCGCGGCCCCGCCTGGTCTTGAACTGCACCATCCCACCGAGGGCATAGTTGTCGTAGAGCGAAGAGGACGCGCCTCGGGTGACCTCCACGCTTTTCATGAACCAGGGATCGTGCAAGTCCATTCGGCTCAAGCCGTCGGACTGGGTTTGGATGATCCCGTCCTCGTACATTTTGAGGTCTCTGATCGCGAACGTGGTCTTGACCCCTGAACCGCGGATCGAGATGCTGAAATCCCGAGGCCCGTTCGCTTGGCGGACGATCACGCCGGGCAGCGACTCCAAGGACTCCCGCATGTGTCTCGTCGGCTGAGAGTCGTATTCCGACCGAGGGGTCGCCGAGAGCGAGATACCCTCCGGATGCTTCTGCACGCGCGTGCTGACGATGCTCATATCCACCAGTTCCATTTCCGGCGCGGCGCCTGGTTCTGCCGGTTCGACGCGGCTCTTGACGACGCCGGCACCTCCGGGCGTCTCCCCGCCCTCGGCCGGAACTCCCGCTCGCTGAAGCTCGTCGAGTTCGTCGAGAATCTTCTTGAGTTGCGTTTCCAGTTTTTCCTTGCGCTGAGCCCGTTCTTCTCTGGTCGTCGGCGGAGGAAGCGGCTCCTGCGCAGCAACCTGGGTCCCCCACCACAGAAACAGATTCACCAGCGCCACGGCAATGAACGCCGTGCCGCGCATGACAGAGATACGTACTGACATAAGGCCCTCCCCAAGGTAGACGGCACACGGACTCCCCCGCCATTCCCCTAGAAGGAAACACGGCGAATGAGGAGGCACGTTGCGATGATGGACGCGGTGAACTCTGATTTAGGAGAGAAGCGGGGGGCCACGCGACGGCGGGCTATCGACACGGACATCACTCAGCACAGACCTGAAGGCAAGGAGCAGGAGCAGAAGCAGGATGGCCGGCTGGACCAGCGGCGCCACCGTGACCAGACTGGCCCCGGGATTGGCCTGGCAGGCCCAGGCGCAGAGGGCCGAGTGGACGGCCTTGCTGGATTGCTGACCGGGATGGTGATGGCGGCTCGCTTGCGTGACGGGGTGGTCGAAGAGACAAACAGACGCGACGACAGCCAGGACCACATAGAGCAGGGTCAGGGGCACAGCGATGGAAGAAAGGATAGGGATGGATCGCAGGCGTTTCATGGGGCCGGCTCCGCCAGGGCTCTGACCAAGGCCACAGCTTCAGCGCTATCCCAGGCCCTTGGCCCCACGGCTCGGCCGACCAGTTTCCCGTCCCGTCCGATCAGGACCGTCGTGGGCAGACCCCGCACCAGGAACGCGCTGGAGACATCCTTGTCTTCATCGAGCAAAACGGGCAATCCGATCCCTAGATGCCCGAGGAAAGCCTTGATCCCGTCTCGCTGCAAATCGGCCGTGATGGTATAGAAGGCAACGTCCTTGTGATCGAACTGGCGACGCAGTCGCTCGAGGGCCGGCATCTCGTCCTTGCAGGGCCCGCACCAGGTCGCCCAAAAATTGAGCAAGACGACTTTCCCGCGCAGGTCCTCGGAATGGACCGTCTGGCCATCGAGTTGGGCAAGGCTGAAGGCCGGCGCTTCTTGACCAGATGCCGTTCGGCTGATCCTGAGGGCATTGATCAAATCAGGAGCCTCTCCCGCCAAGGTCGAGGAAACCATGACGAGGCTCAGTAGCCAGAACAACACAGCAGGGCGGCTCACTGAACGCGGAAAGCCGGTTGAATGAACTCCGAGCATGGCCAACTAATTGCCGGCGAGTTGCGGCCCAGACGGTAGCTGGACGGTCTGCACGACCGTCTTGTGCCCCGGCATGGCATGTTCCAGCCAGGCCAAGCCTACAAGTCCCTGGCTGTTGACTGAAACGACCGGACCCTGTCCCTTTTTCTCGTTCAGCTTGATCGGCTGACTGAAGGTCCGTCCCCGATCGAAGGAGTAGCGCATCACGACTTCCCGGCGGACCGGCGATTGTTCCTCCCAGACCACGACGATGCGACCCCGCCCGTCCACTGCCATCTGCGGATGGTCAGGGAAGGTCCCCTTGGACACATTCAAGGCCTGCTTCGGTGAAAAGGTCCGGCCCTGGTCGTCCGAATAGACTAGATAAACAGCGGGCACCTCATCGGCCCCCTCGGTGTACCAGACGACATAGAGCCGGCCCTGCCGGTCCACCCCCAGCGACGCCGGCCGATGGGGGCAACTGGGGAAAACCCACTGGTCGTGACCGACGATGACCGGCGCCGAGAAGCTGTGTCCGCCGTCCGTGGAGCGAGCCACGACCGTCTCCCTGATATTGCCCTCGAAAACCTTGCGCCAGGCCAGATAGACCGTCCCCTCCGGCGACGTGGCCAGAGCAGTGCGGCAGCACACGCAGGTGTTCTCGTCCACCTTCAGGTTCTTGGCGACGCTCAGGCCATGATCGGTTGAGCGGGTCGCATAGGTGCCGGGTTCTTTCTTCCCGTCCCGGCCATCGATCCAGGCGATGTGCAGGGTGCCATCATGGCCGAGGTGCAGCGAATCGAAACTGTGGGCGACAACCTGATCATCGTCGTTGACCAGCACCGAGGGCTGAAACGACCGACCTCCGTCTAGAGATCGGCTGAGCCGCAGCTCGCTGGTAAAGGGCTTGTCGGGTCCCGCCTTCGGATGCGATAAGGCCCAGGCGATAAAGACCTCCTCGCCACTCACTGCCAGGGCTGGCGCCTCCTGCCGCCAGTAGGGCGACTCGTCAGGCTGGTTGACTCTCACCGGCATTCCCAATGACCTGCCTGGCTGTGAGGTCCTGGCGTAGCGGACAGAGCGAACTTCGTTCTTGTCTTCCTCCATCCAGGCGATATGCACAGTTCCCTGTTCGTCGACTTTCAGCGATGGGCCGGACACAGCCCGTGCCGTATGGGTGATCGTCAGTTTCGGCCCGAACGTGAGATCGGCAAGAGGTCCGCCCTCCGGTTCCGCCGCCGCGACCGCGGCCCCTGCAAGAGCGGCCACACTCATCCCCAACAGCAGTGTCACGTTCTGCATCTTCAATTCATCGCTCAGCATTCCGCATTCAGTGTTTGAAAAGTTAGTGCTCCAGCCGGTAGTTGATCGGAAGCTGCACCACTACATGAGACCGTCCAAGAGGCTGGGCAAGCTTCAAGGGACAGGCCCGGCGCACGACTTCAAGCGCGTCCTGATCCAGCACCCAATGGCCGGAGCTCTCCGCCACCTGCAAATCCCTGATGTGACCGTCCTCCTTGATGACGACCCGGAGAAGCACCCTTCCTTCCAGATGGTTGACTCTGGCCGTGTGGGGGTATCGCTTCAACATAGCCACTCGGTTCCACAGTGCCTTCGCCAACCAGCCGTAGTCAGTTTTCCCGGCCGAAGCCGGCCGAGCCGATGCATCACCGAACGTGGCTTCCTGGATGGCCGGAGGCGCAGCGGCTGCAGACGCCGGCGCTGGCGGAGCAAGGGGCGGAGTCGCGGTTGCCATCGGCCCGGAATAAGAATGAGCGACCGGCGGAGTTTCAGGCATAGCCGGTGCGGCCTGGTTTGGAAGGCTCGCCCGCGAGGCAGGCTCGGAGGGAACCGGGTAGACCGCAGCGGTTTGCGCGATGTCCTTTGGCTGCTCTTGCGGCGCTTCAACCGGATGAGGAGTGAGCTGAATCGTCTGAGTGACGACCGGATTGACCTCTCGGACTTCTTGCTGGACATCCTGTTGCACAATTTTCTGCTCGACCGGCTGCTGCACCACTTTTCGTTCGACCGGCTGAACGGCTTGCACGGTCTGGACCGGTTGCGGAACCGGCTGTGGCTCAATCGGGGCCTCGACGGCTTGCGCTGGCTTGGTCGGAGCAGGCTGGGTTGGTTTCGCTTCAGCCGGAGCCGCCTCCTTCACCGGCTTCGGTTGCGGCGTTTCTACCAGCGCCACATCCCACTTGAAGGGTTCCGGCTCTGGGACCATCTTTAAGTCTCCCAGGAAGACCACCGCCGATCCAACGGCCAGGGCGTGCAGCAGCAAGGAGAACGCCCAACTCTGGGCGTACTGCCGGATTTTCCCTGATTGTCCTAACACGGTCGCGCTCATGGTCAGGTCATCGTCACCGGAGCGAAGCGGACCGGGGAGGGGCCTGCGCCTTGATCCGCTCCACGGTCTGATTGCGATGAATAGACATCATGAATTCTCCTTCTCCGTCTTTGTCTCATGGAATACCAGGCATTCAACCGCAAGGGCTGATAGCAGCGGGCTGGCGGTTGATCGAGGCTAGCTTAGACGGTGAAGGACGGAGGGCCGCGCGTGACGGGAGAGGGAAGTACGGTGGTCAGCAGGTCCTGTGCAGCCGGCGGATCAACCAGTGCGAGCGGACTCAAGTCCGCATGGAAGGCGACGGTGATGCCTTCAAGACTCTGGCCCGCCGCGCACATCCATGAGCAGAGGGCGCTCGCATGGGTGGCGGCCTGATGATGCGCATGGTGCGCCGCATGCTCCATGGCCTGGACGTACACCAAGCCGCTGAGCAGCAAGAGGCACACCGTGAGACCGACTGCAACGGACTTCTGAAGAAATGTACTCATAGGCGCACTGGTTGCTGATGGTAGCCGGACGAATGCGCCGTGTCAAGCTGGAAAATCAGCGGCTTTACCTATAGGATTCCAGTGGGAATTCCTGTATACTGAATCCGGTTCGTGAGAAATAAGTCTTTAGTCTGAACGGGTTAGTGGGTGTGGGGTCCGCGACGCGACGAAGAAGGATTCACCCGTTGCAGGCAAGGGCAACGGGTACCCGGTCTGCAGACGCCGGCGAGTCGGTGAGCCGGCCGGGTCTTGCGCGCTTCGTGGGGTCCCCTCCCAACTTAAACTGAATATGATCGCTCGCCTCCTGAACCTGATTTTCGGCAGTAAGAACGATCGCGAGATCAACAGCCTCCGCCCCACCCTCGCCCAGACTAACGGGCTGGAGCAGGCCGTCGTCTCCCTGTCAGACGAGGCTCTCCGGGACAAGACCGAGACCTTCAAGAAGCGGCTGGCCGACGGGGAGCCGCTGGACGCGCTCCTGCCCGAAGCCTTCGCCGTCTGCCGCGAAGCCTCCAAGCGCCGGCTGGGAATGCGCCACTTTGACGTGCAACTCTTGGGCGGCATGATCTTGCACCAGGGCAAGATTTCCGAGATGAAGACCGGCGAAGGCAAGACGCTGGTGGCTACATTGCCCCTCTATCTGAATGCCTTATCAGGAAAGGGCGCGCATCTCGTCACGGTCAACGATTACCTGGCCAAACGGGACGCGCAGTGGATGAGCCCGCTCTACCATTCCCTGGGCTTGTCGGTCGGGGTGATCCAGCACGACGCCTCGTTCCTCTTCGACCCCGCCTACGACGCGCCGGACAAGCGCTTGCAGCATCTGCGCCCCTGCACGAGAACCGAAGCCTACCGGGCCGACATCACTTACGGCACCAACAACGAGTTCGGCTTCGACTACCTGCGGGACAACCTGATCGTCCAGGATGTCGGCCAGTGCGTCCAGCGGGAGCTGAACTACGCGATCGTGGACGAGGTAGACAGCATCCTGATCGACGAGGCCCGCACGCCGCTGATCATCTCGGGTCCCACGGATGAGACCACCGACCTCTATTACCGGATCAACGCGATCATCCCGCAGCTCAAGATCGAGCGGGACTACACGATCGAGGAGAAGACCAAGACCGCCGCCTTGACCGAAGAGGGCAACGCGCGCGTCGAGAAGCTCCTGGGCGTGGACAACCTCTACGACATGGCGCACATGGACCTGGTCCACCACGTCATCAAGGCGCTGCTCGCTTACGCCATCTACAAGCGGGACGTGGACTACGTCGTGAAGGACGGCGAGGTCATCATCGTGGACGAGTTCACCGGCCGCCTCATGCCGGGGCGCCGCTGGAGCGACGGGCTGCACCAGGCGGTGGAAGCGAAGGAAGGGGTGAAGATCGCCAACGAGAACCAGACCCTGGCCTCCGTCACCTTCCAGAACTACTTCCGCATGTACAAGAAGCTGGCGGGCATGACCGGCACGGCCGACACGGAAGCCAGCGAGTTCGCCAAGATTTATAACCTCGACGTGAACGTGATCCCAACCAACCGGCAGATGATCCGTAAAGACTATGCCGACGTGATCTACCGGACCGAAAAAGAAAAGTTCGAGGCGATCGTGGAGGAGATCAAGGACTGCCACGAGCGCGGACAGCCGGTGCTGGTCGGCACGATCTCAATCGAGAAATCGGAGCGGCTTGCCGGCTACCTCAAGCGGCACGGCATCAAGCACAACGTCCTGAACGCCAAGTACCACGAGAAGGAAGCCGAGATCATCGCGCAGGCGGGACGCAAGAGCGCGGTCACGATCGCCACGAACATGGCCGGCCGGGGCACCGACATCCTCTTGGGCGGCAACCCGGACTTCCTGTTCAAGCGGATCCTCTACCAGGGCGAAGAACTGCCCGAGGACCGCAAGAAGGCCATCTTTGAGGAGATCAAAGCCGACTGCGAGAAGGATAAGCAGGAAGTGATCGCGTCGGGCGGCCTGCACATTCTCGGCACGGAGCGGCACGAGAGCCGCCGCATCGACAACCAGCTTCGCGGCCGGGCGGGACGGCAGGGCGACCCCGGCTCCTCCCGCTTTTACCTGTCGCTGGAGGATGACCTGCTGCGGATCTTTGCCTCCGAACGCATCTCGAACCTTATGTTGAAGCTGGGGATGGAGGAAGGCGTCCCGATCGAGCACCGGATGGTCACCAGGGCCATCGAAAACGCGCAGAAGAAAGTGGAGGCGCACAACTTCGACATCCGCAAGCAGCTCCTCGAATACGACGATGTCATGAACAAGCAACGCGAGGTGATCTACCAACACCGGCGCGCCATCCTGACCGGCGAGGACCTGTCCGAGGAGATCAAGGGCATGACGGCGGAGGTGGTGGATTCCTTCGTGGACGTGTACTGCCCCGAGGACCAATACCCGGAGGAGTGGGACTTCAGCGGGCTGGCCGAAGCCCTGTCCGCGCAGTTCGGGCCGGACTTCACCCAGAGAGCAGGGAGCCTGGATGATCTTAAGAACTTGGGCCGGGATGCGCTGCGGGAAGAACTCCAGGAACGGGTTCTTCACGCCTACAAGCAGAAGGAGCAAACCCTCGGCCCGGATCTGCTCCGGTATCTTGAAAAGATGCTGCTCTTACAAGTCATCGACCATCACTGGAAGGACCACTTGCTGGGCATGGACCAACTCCGGGACGGCATCGGCCTGCGCGGCTATGGGCAAAAGGACCCGCTGGTCGAGTACAAGCGCGAAGGATACGATATGTTCGCGGCGATGATGGACCGGATCAAAGCCGACGCCCTGGAGCGGCTGTTCCGCGTCCAGGCCGTCAGGGGCGAAGCCCCGGCGGCCGCTCCCCCGCCCCCCTCCCCCCTCCGCATGACCCTGAACCGGGGAGAAGAGCCGGCCGCTCCCCAGACCGTCCACCGCTCCGGCGAAAAGGTCGGCCGCAACGATCCCTGCCCCTGCGGCAGCGGCAAGAAATACAAGAAGTGCCACGGGGCATAGGGGACGACCGTGGTTGGGGGCGACTCTCTTGCTCCCGGAGCCCGCGCCTCGGAAGTCGCTCGCTCGACGGCCGCAGTGAGAGTCATCCCCCAACCCGGTCTCCGGAAAGAGAGATTAGAGGGCGCGCGAAGCCGAAGGCAGCCCGAGCCGCCGCTCGAAGATGGGTGGAAGTAGCCGTCGAGCGGGCGATGCCTGCTCGACGGTTGCGGTTGATACCAGCCCGACTCCTCAGTGGGTGAATACGAAAATAGATAAAAGGGAGAAAAGGTTGCTGACGCCGGTTCAGGTTGCATGGCTGATTACTGCGTCAGCCGCTCTGGTCGGTTGTGCATCCCTCATCAACGGGACGAGTCAGGACGTGACCATCACGTCCGATCCGCCCGGAACCCAAGTCTCCATCCTGACCAGGATTGATCGGTTTGGGCTGATCACCGAGATGAACCAGATGAGGACCGTGAGCACCCCCGGTCTGCTCCGTTTACCGAGGGCACATTCCTATCGGTTGCTGGTTGAGAAATCCGGGTACGCGCCCTATGAGGTGTCCGTGCCCCAGCGTTATTCGAGGTGGGCGTACCTCGACATTCTGGCGGTACTCCTGGATTTGATGGTGATCAACGAAATGACCGGCGGGCTGTATGCCTTCGACGATGTACGCGTCACGCTGGTGCCCGAAGCGGCAGGCAGCACACCTCCATCGCCCTGACCCCCGCCTCTGCTTTGCCCCTCCCAGTTGGTTTCCCCCTTCATTCGGCGTAGCATGACTGCCCAGACTGACTCGGACCGATTTCCCCGTAGGATCACGAGGCTCGCCCGAAGAGCAGAGCTATGGTTCCGGAAGATCGGCGGATCGAGAGAGCGCCGAAAAGAAGGAGGAGATTGCGATGCCTACCTTTGCCTTACTTACCAAGTTAGCGCTGGAAGAAGGGAAAGATCCGAAGATCCGGGATGAGCATGGGAAGCAGTGGATGACCAGGGTGAAAGCCAAGTGTCCAGGTGTGAAGTGGCTATGCCACTACCTGGTGCTGGGACCCCACGACTTCCTGGATCTCTACGAGGCGACGAACGAGGAGGAAGCGGCGAAAGTTGAGATGATCAGCCTGTCGCTCGGAGCGCTTTCGGCCGAGACCTGGACGCTCCTCCCGTATCAGCGGTACGTCCAACTGGCCAAGGAAATGTGAGGGCGGATAGCCGCCGGAGGGGTGGTGCTGCGTTGCCCTCGGTTCGCATCCGGCCTCCTCTTGACGTTTAACGACATCCGTCATACCCTAGAGTGTGATCCGGTCATTCCGATCCAAAGAAACCGAGAAGATTTTCAGTCTCCAGCGGTCCTCGAAATTGCCGCAGAACATTCAGCAAACGGCATTGAGGAAGTTGCGCATGCTGCACCGTTCCATGACGCTGGATGATCTGCGCATCCCGCCGGCAAACCGGCTTGAAAAGTTGCATGGAGATCGTGAAGGACAGTGGAGCATTCGCATCAACGATCAATGGCGCATTTGCTTCAGGTGGGATGCCGGTGATACCTACGAAGTCGAAATTGCCGACTATCATTGAGGGGGACAGGAACATGGCCGCCAATAAGCTTCGTCCGATTCATCCTGGAGAGGTCCTTGAAGAGGAATTTCTGAAGCCGATGGGGTTGAGCCAAAACCGTCTCGCTGAGGCTCTCGGAGTACCGCCGAGGCGTATCAACGAGATTGTGTTGCACAAGCGTGGAGTGACGGCGGACACGGCCTTGCGGCTGGCTCGATATTTCGGCAACTCGGCGCAATTTTGGCTCGGACTCCAGATGGACTATGAGTTGGACGCCGCGGAAGCCAAACTTGCCGGCAGGCTGAAACGCGAGGTGCAGGTGCCTGCCCTCGCGAAGTAAGTCTTGACTGGCGAATGTGCACTCTCACCCTGAAACAGAAAACTCTTGCGCCAATGGAGAAAGAGTCACCTCCTCTCATCAAAGTTCAGAGACCTCTTGGCAGTCAGAACCGACCCGGTTCTTATCCCGAAGGCACCAAGATTAGTTTCCTGTAGGGCAGCGCTGGAGACAATAGAAAGGCGTCATAAACTTCAAGTGCGGTTTCGGAGTAATCCCCTCACGGCTCCTCCAGCAACTCAATCTGCCCGGCCCATTCGTCCTTTGCTTACTCCTCTCCCTGAAATCCCCGAGCGACCGGGACCCAGATGGGCTTGGGAGAAAGATTGCTTACGGCCCTTTGAATGTGTATGATCTTTGACAGCGTACACACCGTGGGAGACACAGACATGCGGACCAATATCGTCATTGATGAGCGTTTGATCCGCCAGGCCATGCGCGCCACTGGCCTCAAGACCAAGCGGGCGGCCGTGGAAGCCGGTTTGAAGCTCTTGGTTCAGGTCAAGGCGCAAGCCAGCATCCGGCGGCTCCGGGGCAAGGTCGCCTGGGACGACACCCTGGATGATATGCGCTCAAGCCGGGTCCCGGCGGCGTCGTGACCATCGTGGATACCACGGTCTGGATCGATTACTTCCGTGGAGCCGCCACGCCTGAGACGGACTGGCTGGACAGAAACCTGCTGCGTCAGCGTCTTGGATTGACCGATTTGATCTTTTGCGAAGTGCTGCAGGGCGTGAGGGATGAGGCGGCATTCGAGCTGGTTCAGAGGGAGCTGCTCAAGCTTGAAGTATTCCCGACCAGTGGGGTCTCGCTCGCCCTCGCGGCCGCGAAGCATTATCGAACGTTGCGGGCGCAGGGCCACACGGTCCGGCGCACGATCGACTGTCTGATCGCGACATTCTGCCTTCAGAACGGCCATGCACTCCTGCACAACGATCGCGACTTCGATCCGTTTGAACAAGCCCTCGGGCTGGCCGTGATTCATCTGTCCTGAATGCTACCACCCTACCTATCACCCATTCCCGGCTTTCTGACCAGCCTATGGCATAATGATCCGCCGGGGCACGACTGACACCAGAAGGGGGGGCTTCGCCTATGCTGCGTTATCTCACTATCTTCATGCTGGCCCTCGCTTCAGCCGCTTGCAGTACCCACCCAGGAGGGACCGTTATGGCCGACCAGAAGGAATCTTGTACCAGAGATTTGGGCGCCGTTTTTGACGCGCATGTGAGGCATGAGTTCGTGGACTACGACGTGGACGCTACAATGCAGACAATGGTCGCCGAGCCCTATCTCCTCCACGTGCCGACGATGACCGGCGGCGCAGGGGCCGAAGAGGTTCGGCGCTTCTACACGCGCTACTTCGTCGGGAAGTGGCCGGCCGACACCAAAGTGACGCGCGTCTCTCGGACCGTCGGCCAAGATCAGGTCGTGGACGAATTGATCGTGAGCTTCACCCACGATGTCCCGCTCGACTTCATGCTCCCCGGGGTTCCGCCGACCGGCAAGCGCGTGGAACTGCCGCTCGTGGTCGTCATGAAGTTCGAGGGCAGCAAGATCGCGCACGAACACATCTATTGGGATCAAGCCTCGCTGCTGGTCCAAGTCGGGCTGCTGGACCCAAAGACCCTGCCGGCCGTCGGCGTCGAGCAAACCAGAGCGATGCAGGACAAGTCGGTGCCGCTGAACAGGCTCCTGAAACCGTGACCGCTGGCCGGCGTCGGCGCAAGGCCGTCGTGTCCCTTCACGGCACTCCCTCAACGCGACCCGCCCAGTCTGCTCGCCTCCAGCCACTGTGACCTCCCTCAATCCCCCGTCCGGCCTCTGTAAGCATCCCGCCTCGCCCGCTCTCGCCCTCCTCGTCTCTTGTCTGCTCCCCGCCCCAGGCGTACCATTCAGTCCATGCGTCCCATGCTTCGATGGTCGCGATCCGTCGTCCTCCTTCTGATCGTCGCTTCAGCCGGGGTAGCTGAAACCGCGCCACCGGAGGGGCCCACGGAGGCGGATCTGGAGGCGGAGTTCAGCCGCGGCCGTGAGGCGCTTCGGGCTTCTCCCGAGTTCAAGGGCGACGATGCCGAGACGCATTTCCGGCGCGGTGAGGCGCTGGGCCATCGAGGGGATCTGACCGGAGCAATCGAGGAGTATCGGGCTGCAATCCGGCTGAGGCCGGAGTTTGCCGACGCCTACCGAGGCCTTGGGGTGGTCCTGATGGACCACCATGACTGGGCGGAGGCCGCGGAGGCGCTCCGAGTCACGACGCGATTGCGACCGAACGATGGCGAGGCTTTCTATTGGCTGGGCCGATCGCTGATGGGACAAGGGGACTGGACCGGCGCTGCCGCCGCGCTGCGCACGGCCACGCAGCTCAAGCCGGATGACGCCGAAGCCTATGCCGATCTCGGTCTCGTGCGTATGGTGCAGGGCGATCCAGCCGGCGCGGTCGAGTCGCTCACTCTTGCCGTCCAACTGAAGCCGGATCACGCGGAGGTCCACCACCTGCTTGAGATCGTTCAGACCTACCACCACGACCCGGAGCACGTCATCCGCGCCGCCCGCCGGATTCTAGAGACTCTCTTCGCTCGCGAATAGCGTTGTACGGCAAGGCGTCATTCGTAATTCGCCATTCGTATCGGGTGCCAAAGGCAATTTATCCTCTGCGAATAACGCGTAACGAATGACGAATACCGGCCTCTTCACGGCTTCCAGTCCGGCCGGGTCTCGCTTGAGGAAAGGACCAGGGCCTGGATATCGAGGCGATGGGCTTCTGGTTGCTGCCAGGTCCGCATGAGAAGGCTCTGGTCGTCACGAGTTTCGATCCAACCAAGGAAGGTCCACTGCGGGGTCGCCGGCAACTCTCCCACAAGGCAGGTCTTCGCGCAGAGTCTCAGGGAAATGTGCTCGGTGTCACCGGCCCCGTACACCCAGGCCGCGTAGGTCCCGCCTGGGAGCCTGGACAGGGCTCGGATCGGGGCGACGCCGGGCAGGGGCTCCCGGAACAACACAACACGGTCGGCCTGCTCGCGCGGAACGCCGCATTGGGTCGCGGTGGCATAGACCCACACGGAATATTCCCCGCTCCAGGCATGGCACCCCTCAATGCCGACTTCTGTGGCTCCTCTCCAGTCCGGCGCCCTGATGATCTGCACCGAGGGAGTCTCCTGCGTCGCCGTGCCTTGAGCCTGGCCAGAAGAAGCCATCGCGGCCCACACGTTGATGGCGAGTACGCCTTCGGCCAGCAGCAGGATGAGGATCAGGAGCTTCTGTTTCATCACTGGATGCTCCCTTGTAGCGAAATGCCCGATGACGGTCAACGCTTTTACCTTTGGCCGTCTTGGCTTCCCGCAATCAGACGACCGTCGCTATCCACCCGATAGCTCATAAAAGAAGCGCATACCTCCAGCGCACCTGCGAGCCAGCCTCCCCGACGAAATAGGTCTTTCGGCCTACCGGACTCCGCGCAATTTTCACCGGGCCAATCGCCCCAAACCCTTGGCGTTTCAAGGTTTTTCGCTTGACTTGCCCTCATACCTACGGCTAATGTAACGCTCCCTAACCATTGCTAAAACTCATGTAACGCTCCTTAATGGCCGATAACGGATAACAGAAACACCGAGGGGAGGCCAGTTTCCAGGACCCTTTCCCCCTCCCGTTTGAGGAGTCCTCTGTGCACGTCGGACACCCAGGTCTTGTTGCTGAAATTGTTGCGGAAATCCAGGCGTCCGGCCCGATCACTTTTGCCCGCTTCATGGAGCTGGCCCTCTATCATCCCGAATTCGGCTATTACACGCGCGAATGCGAAGAACTTCACGAAAATAAGATTGGCGAAGATAGAATTGGTTGGTCCGGCGACTACTACACCAGCTCGGATGTCCACCCAATTCTCGCCCGCGCAATCGCGCGGCAGGTCCGCCAGGTGGACGAGCTGCTCGGCCGGCCCGATCCATTCACCGTCGTCGAGATGGGCGCAGGCAAGGGCCTCTTGGCTCGTGACTTTCTGGCTGCCAGCGAGAAGGAGTCGGCGTCATTCTTTCACCGCCTCCGCTATGTCCTGGTCGAGCGCAGTCCCGCCATGAGAGCCTCGCAACGGGGTCACCTCACTCCCTGGATGAGAACAGCAGGCCGCGTCTCCTGGCTCGACGGTTTGGAGGAACTGGAAACCGGCAGCGTGACCGGCGTGATACTGTCCAACGAGCTGGTGGATGCCTTTCCCGTTCACCGCATCACGATCGAGGGAGGCGTACCCAAAGAAATCTTCGTGGACTATGAGGGAGGGCGGCTCTGCGAGCGCGTACAACCTCTCTCGACCCAAGCTCTCTCGGACTATCTGCAACGTCTCGCTCAGTTGGAAATCACGCTTCCGGAAGGATACAAGACCGAGATCAACCTGGAGGCCCTTGCCTGGATGACGCAGGTGGCGCGAGCGGTGAAGCGCGGGGTCGTGATCACGATCGACTATGGCCACACAGCGCAGGACCTCTACGGACCGGATCGGCGTAGGGGAACCTTCCTGTGCTACCATCACCAAATGGCGTCGGAGGCCCCCTACGAGCGGGTGGGACTCCAGGACATGACGGCCCACGTGGATTTTACAACCCTGGCGACCGTGGGAGAAGAGTCAGGCCTACACGTGACCGGTTTCACGAATCAGATGAGCTTCCTGATGGGGCTCGGTGTGGAGCAGCTCATCGAATCGCTAGAGCCGGGCTCGGCGGAGTTCCAGTCGGTCGTCCAGTTATTGAAGCCGGAAGGGATGGGCCGGACGTTTAAGATTTTGATCCAACACAAGGGAATCGAATCGCCGGAACTGGACGGGCTCCGATTCAAGCCGTTCTTCGGATCGGTGCTGGCCGCGGCAGAAAGGAGTCATTAGTCATCCGTCAATGGTCATTGGTAAGAGAGAAACCTGCTGATCTCCGAATGCCCGATTTGTCTTTCTTCACCATTGACCAATGACCGTTGACCATTGACCGGTTTCTTATATGGGAAACGAAACCGTTCCCCTGAACTACATCCCGATCCTGATCTTCATCGTGATTGCCCTGGGCTTCGGGATCGTGTCGCTCCTGGCCGGCTGGGTGGTGCGACCGAGCAAGCCCTATCGGGCCAAGCTGACGCCGTACGAGAGCGGGAGCCCTCTGTTCTCCGACGCGCGTCTCCAGTTTCCGATGCGGTACTACATCATCGCCATGCTGTTCGTCATCTTCGACATCGAGATCGTGTTCCTGTTCCCCTGGGCGGTGGTCTATCGCAAGCTGGGGCTGCTCGGGCTGACGGAAATGGGGCTGTTCATCGCCATCCTCCTCGTCGGCTTCTGGTATGCCTGGAAGAAGGGGGCGCTCGAATGGGACTAACGGAGGGGAGCCGATAGCAGATGGCATATGGCGTATGGCAAGAAAGAGGGGAAATGAATTCCGCTCCTGCCATCGGCCATAAGCCATCAGCCATATGCTCTTGAAATTTGCATGGGTTTGTTCGATCGGCAACTGGACGCCAACGTCATCACCACCAACCTCGACTTCCTCGTGGGATGGGCGCGGAAGTCCGCACTCTGGCCCATGACCTTCGGGTTGGCTTGTTGCGCGATCGAGATGATCGCCACCGTGTCGGCGCGCTACGATCTCGACCGGTTCGGAGCCGGCGTTTTCCGTGCCTCCCCCCGGCAGGCGGATTTGATGATCGTGGCCGGCACGGTTTGCCGCAAGATGGCACCGGTGATCCGCCGCATCTACGACCAGATGCCGGAGCCGCGCTACGTCATCTCAATGGGCTCCTGCGCGACCTCGGGTAACCATTACAACAGTTACAGCGTCGTGCAGGGGGTGGATCAGATCGTCCCGGTGGATGTCTACATCCCCGGCTGTCCGCCCCGTCCCGAAGCGCTGCTGGACGGCCTGCTCAAGCTGCAAGAGAAGATTCAGCGGGAGAAGGTGTTCGTGAAGTAAGAGCGTATGGCGTATGGCCGATGGCTTATGGCAAGAAATCCGGAATCCATCCGAGCCATTCGCTATACGCCATAAGCTATAAGCTCTTTGGTAGCTATGCATCCATTGCTTGAAACGTTGAAGGCCAAATTCCCCGAGGCGGTCCTGTCGGTCCAGGAGGACCGGGAGCGCGCGGAGCTCTCCGTGCGCGTGGCCGCCGACCGCATCCCGGACGTCGCCACTTTCCTCCACGACGATCCTGCGGCCGCGTTCGACCACATCACCGACATCTGCTCGGCCGACTATCCGGATGAGGCAGAGCGTTTCGAGGTGATCTACCATTTTCTCTCTCTCCCGCACGGAACGAGAATCCGGCTCAAGGCCCGAGTGACGGAGGACGATCCGACGATCCCCTCGGTCACCGGCATCTGGAAGGGGGCCAACTTCCTGGAACGCGAGGTCTACGACCTCATGGGCATCAAGTTCAGCGGCCATCCGGACCTCCGCCGCATCCTGATGCCGGAGGACTATGACGAGGGCCACCCGCTGCGGAAAGACTTCCCCACCGAGGGCAAGGGCTGGCGCAGCCGGTTCGAGTTCATCCCGAGGCTGGACGAACCGGCGGCGGAGACCGTCGAGGGGGAAATTTCGGAGGAGAAAAAACGCCCTTTCCTGGCCGAGGAGGCTCCGTCGTCGCGCCGCAAGGAAGAGCTGCTCCTGAACATGGGGCCGCAGCACCCGGCCACTCATGGCGTGCTGCGGGTCGTGCTGGAGCTGGACGGCGAACGGATCGTCAAGGCCACCCCGGATCTCGGCTATCTGCACCGAGGGGTGGAGAAGCTGGCCGAAGGGCTGGCCTACATGCAGATCATCCCGCACACGGACCGGCTCGACTACGTCTGCTCGATGACGAACAACTACGCGTACGTCCGGGCCGTCGAAAAACTATTGGGGCTCGCGGTCCCTGAGCGGGCCGAATATATCCGCACCATCGTGGCCGAGATGCAGCGAATCGTCGGGCACCTGTTCTGGCTGGGAACCCAGGCCTTGGATATCGGCGCCATGACGGTCTTCTTCTGGACCTTCCGTGAGCGGGAGGTGCTGCTGGACCTCTTCGAAAAACTCTGCGGCGCCAGGCTGACGCTGAACTACTATCGCATCGGGGGCGTGGACAGCGACTTCACGCCCGATCTTGCAGCCCGCCTCAGCGCGTTTCTGAAGACCTTCCCGGCGCATATCCAGGAGTACGATGCGCTGCTCCAGATCAACCGCATTTGGGTGGGTCGCACGAAAAACGTGGCGGTCATTTCAGCGGAAGACGCCATCAACTTCGGCCTCACCGGTCCGGTGCTCCGGGCCTCCGGGGTGGCCTACGACGTGCGCAAGTTGGAGCCCTACGGCGCCTACGGCAAGGTCGAGTGGGAAGTGCCGGTGGGCAAGAACGGCGACACCTATGACCGGTACTGGGTCCGGATGGAGGAAATGCGGCAGAGTTGCCGAATCATCGCGCAGTGCCTGGAACAAATGCCCGAAGGACCCATCATTGCGGACGCGCCCCAGATCATCCCGCCTCCCAAGGCGCACGTGATGAGGGACATGGAGAGCCTGATCCACCACTTCATCATCTTCACGCACGGGTTCAAGCCCCCGAAAGGGGAGACCTACTGCGCGAGCGAAGCGCCCAAGGGCGAGCTGGGGTTCTTCATCATCAGCGACGGGAGCCCGCGCCCCTACCGGATGAAGATCCGTTCGCCGTCCTTCGTTCACATGGGGGCTTTCGACCACATGGCGCGGGGTTATCTGATCTCCGACATCATCACGATTTTCGGCACCTACGACATCGTGATGGGGGAATGTGACCGATAGGAAAAGAGCATATGGCGTATAGCCTATAGCAAGAAGGGTCCGGCTCGCTCCGACCATAGGCTATACGCTATAAGCCATACGCTCTTCGGCTAAAAAGATGTTGAGAGAAAAGTACAAAGCAGAAATTGATGAGATCCTGAGCCGCTATCCCTTGCGCCGCTCGGCGCTCCTGCCGCTGCTCTACCTGGCGCAGAAGGAAGAGGGATATGTGACCGAGGCGGCGATGAAAGAGATCGCCTCGATTCTGAAGATCACGCCGCCGCAGGTATACGAAACTGTCACGTTCTACACGATGTTGAACCTGAGGCCGGTCGGGAAGTTCCATATCCAGGTCTGCAAATCGCTGATGTGCGCGCTGGTCGGGTCTGACACCCTGCTCGGCTGGCTGGAGGTCAGGCTGGGTATCAAGCCGGGCAACACGACGAAGGACGGGCTGTTCACACTGAGCAAGGTGGAATGTCTGGCCGCCTGCGGAACCGGCCCGATGATGCAGATCAACGACGACTATTACGAGCGCCTGACCGAAGAGAAAGTGGATCGGATTCTGGCCGACTTGAAGCGCGACGGCACGAGTTCCTTGAAGAGCGGGCCGTTCATGTGGCCGGAACGGACAGATGGCTAGCGGCGAGTGGCAAGCGGCAAGCGGATCGAACTTTTCCGTACCTCTCGCCACTAGCCTCTCGCCTCGTGCCAAAAGTTAGCAGCAACCACTCGGACGCATCACCGTGTGATGACCATGGCGAAACCGAAATACGAATTGATCTTATTAAAGAACATGCTGCAACCAGGCTACACCGGCTCGCTGGCCGACTACGAGCGGGCGGGCGGCTACCAGGCCTTGCGAAAAATCTTGGGGAAGGTCGCGCCCGCCGAGGTGACCGCGATGGTCACGAAGTCCGGCCTGCGCGGACGGGGCGGAGCCGGGTTTCCCGCGGGCATCAAGTGGGGCTTTCTCCCCAAAGACTATCAGGGTCCCAAATACCTCTGCTGCAACGCCGACGAGAGCGAGCCGGGAACCTTCAAGGACCGTCAGTTGATGGAGCGAGACCCGCATCAAGTGCTGGAGGGGATCGCGATCGCCTGCTATGCCATCGGCGCCGAGACCGCCTATATCTATATCCGCGGCGAGTTCGTATTGGGCGCCAAAATCCTGGAGAAGGCCATCGCTGAGGCGCGAGCAGCCGGGTACCTGGGGAAGAACGTGCTTGGCGCCGGTGTCACCATCGACGTCTGGGTACACCGGGGTGCGGGTGCCTACATCTGCGGCGAGGAGACCGCTCTTTTGGAATCCTTGGAAGGCAAGCGCGGTTTGCCCAGAGTCAAGCCACCCTTTCCGGCCACCGCGGGACTCTACGGGAAACCAACGGTGATCAACAACGTGGAGACGCTGGCGAACCTGCCCCACATCATCACCCGCGGCCCTGAATGGTTCGCCTCGATCGGATCCCCTCCCAAGAGCACCGGCATGCGCATCTTTTGCGTGAGCGGACACGTCAAGCGGCCCGGCAATTATGAAGTCCCCATGGGGATCACGTGTCGCGATCTGATCTTCGAGCACGCGGGGGGCATGCGGTCGGACAAGCCGTTGAAAGCGATCATTCCCGGCGGGGCCTCCGCCTCCTTCTTTACGCCTGAACACCTGGACGTGAAGTTGGATTTCGAGTCGGTGGCCCAAGCCGGCTCCATGCTGGGCTCTGGCGGCGTCACGGTCATGGAAGAAGGCACCAGCATGGTCTGGGCTGCGCTGCGGCTGATGGAGTTCTTCCATCACGAGTCCTGCGGGAAATGCAGTCCCTGCCGGGAAGGCAGTTCCTGGCTGGTGCAGACCCTCCGGCGCATCGTGAACAAGCGCGGGCGGATGCAGGACCTTGAAACGCTGACCGATTTATGCCAGAACATCGCGGGCCGGACGGTCTGCGCCTTCGGCGACGCCGAGGTGGCGCCGATCCTGAGCACCTTGAAGTACTGGCGGCATGAGTACGAGGAGCTGATCCGCACGGCGGAAGCCAACGGATCGTCGGAGCTGCTCATGCCGGCCGCTGCACGCCACTAAAGAAGCTGACAAGTGGCAAGGAACCAAGCTGACAAGAATGAAAGCTGCCAGGGTGACATCCGAAACTTGCAAACTTGTCAGCCGGTCTGAGGAATATAGAGGATACATAGGCTGTGGCAAACGTTATGGTTGAGACAGTCAAACTGACCATCGACGGGCACCACATCACGGTCCCGAAGGGCACCCTCGTGATCGAGGCGGCGCGCCAGGTGGGCGTGATGGTCCCCCACTTCTGCTACCACCCCAAGCTCAAGCCGGACGCCAACTGCCGCATGTGTCTGGTGGAGATCGAGAAGATGCCGAAGCTCCAGACCGCCTGCAGCACGCCGGCGGCGGAGGGAATGGTCGTGCGCACCGCCACCACGGTCGTCAACGAGGCCCACAAGTCGGTGCTGGAGTTCATCCTGGCCAACCATCCGCTGGACTGTCCGGTCTGCGACCAGGGCGGCCGCTGCGACCTGCAGGATTTCTCGCACGAGTACACGCCCACCACCAGTCGGTTCATCGAGGTCAAGCGGGTCTTCCCGAAGGAGTATTTCAGCCCGCTGATCGAGACCCAGATGAACCGCTGCGTGCAGTGCCTGCGCTGCGTGCGTTACTGCGACGAGGTGATGGATGTCAAGGCGCTCGCACCCTCCGGCCGCGGGACCATGACCGAGATCAAGCACTTCACCCACCACGAGCTCGACTGCGAGTTCTGCGGAGGGTGCGTGCAGATCTGCCCGGTCGGCGCCATCACCAGCCGCCTGTCCATGTATGAGTTCCGCCCCTGGATGCTCAAGCGGGCCGACACGGTCTGCACCTACTGCGGCGACGGCTGCCAGATCACGATCCAGACCAAGGAGAACCAGCTCATCGAGGTCATGTCCGCCCAGGGCGCAGGCCGCAACAACGGGGATCTCTGCGCGCGGGGCTTCTTCGGCTACCACGTCAGCACGCACCCGGACCGTCTCCAGCATCCACTGATCCGACGCAACGGTGAATTGGTCCAGGCCACGTGGGAAGACGCGCTGGAGTGGGTCGCGGAGACGGCCATCCGTCTGAAGCTCGCGCATGGTCCGAACGCCTTCGGCGGGCTGATCGGCGCCCGCTGCACGAACGAGGACCTGTACCTGTTCCAAAAGTTCATGCGACTGGTCGTCGGCACCAACAATATCGACAGCAGCGCTCGCTACGGTCAGATCAACGGAGTCCGGGCGCTCCGCCGCGTCCAGGGCACCTCTCGCTGGACGGTAACGTTCGATGACATCGTATCGGCGGAGGCGCTCCTGCTCGTCGGCACCAACGTTACCGAGACCAACCCGATCACCGGCCTGAAGGTCAAGGAGGCGGTCAAGAAGCGGCAGGCGACGCTCTTAACGATTGAGGCGCTGGAGCCGGCCGTCGGTACGATCAGCAACATCGCCAACCTGGCCGCGCATCATTTTTCCGTCCAGCCGGACGGGTTCAAGCCGGCCGTCCTGGGCCTGATCAAGGCCGTCGTGGAAGAAAACTTGGTGAGCCAGCCCCTCGCGCAGAAAGCCCCCGGCTATGTCCAGGCGGTCAGCGAGGCGGTGCGACGTCTCTCCTGGCAGGCGATCGAGCGCGCAACCGGGTCCTCTTCGCAGTCGTTCATTGACGCGACCCGCTCGTTCACACGCACGGCCCGCGCCGTGATCCTCGTCGGGCAAGGCGTGCTGCGGGCACCGGACGGATCTGGCCTCACCGCGACGCTCCTGGACCTGCTGCTGCTGACCGGCCACCACGGCCTGCCCGGCTGCGGCGTGGCTCCCTTGGCCGAAGAGAACAACGATCAGGGCGCCGTGGAAATGGGCGCGGCTCTGGAGTACCTCCCAGGACCGAGCGACGCCAACGACCAGGCCGCCAGGGCGCGGCTCGCGCAAGCCTGGAAGGAAGAACTGCCGAAGGGACCGGGCAAGAGCCTCATGGAGATGATCGAGGGGGCCCGAACCGGTTCCCTCAAGGCCATGTTTATCGTCGGCGAGAACCCGGCCGGCTCCCTCCCCCCTTCAGCCGGAACCATGGAGGCTCTGCAGAGCCTGGACCTGCTGGTCTGCCAGGAACTGTTTCTTACTGAAACGGCCCGGCTCGCGCATGTGGTGCTGCCGGCCTGTTCCTACGCGGAGAAGGACGGCACCTTCACCAACACCGAAGGGCACGTACAGTCAGTCCGGCATGCCATCGAGCTGATCGGCGAGAGCCGGCCTGACTGGGAGATCCTCTCGGCCCTGTCGGTTCTGATGGGCTATCCCCTCGAATACGGGGACGCGAAAGAAATTTTCAAGGAGATCAGAAGCCTGATCCCCGGTTACGGACTCCTGGGCCCTGCGCCGACGCCCCCGCGCCCGGACCAGGCCGTGGTGGAGAGTTATCTCAAGACCGGCTATAGTAGCGGCCTGGCTGAACGATATACGCTGGGCGAGCGGCGAGCGGCGAGCGGCGAGCGGAAAGACTTCAGCCTGACGCTGCTGGTTACGCAGACCCTGTTCCATTCCGGCAAGTTTTCCACCCGCGCCAAGGGGTTGCTGCAGGTCCAGGCCGAGGGGGCGTTCTCACTAAATCCTGCGGATGGAACCAGGCTGGGTCTTGCGGAGGGCGACCGAGTCCGAGTGTCCAACGACCTCGGCGAGATGACCACGACCGTCAAGCTGCAGGATCGCGTGCCGGTTGGGTTGGCCCTGTTCCCGGAGCATTTCGACCAGGAGGCGCGTCGGCTGCTGCGCGTCTCGACGGACCCGGCAACGCAGGTACCGTATTACAAGTCCGCGTCGGTGAAGGTGGAAAAGGCAAAGTGATGAGCGATGAGTGCAGAGTGATGAATGTCGGAACACCTCCTGCAGCTTTTCACTCAGCACTCATCATTCATCACTCATCACTGAGGAGAAGAGATGGCTGAAGTCGGATTGAAGCTGGCATTCTCACTGGCCCAGATCGCCGTGGTCATGGGCATCGTCTTGCTGACCGTCATGGTCCTCACCCTGGCGGAGCGCAAGGTCCTCGGCTGGATGCAGGATCGGATGGGTCCGATGGAAGTCGGCCCCTACGGCATTCTCCAGCCCATCGCAGACGGGCTGAAGCTGTTCTTCAAAGAGGACATCATTCCAGCCGGCGCCAACAAGTTCCTCTTCAGCCTGGCTCCGATTCTCTCGCTGGTCCCGGCCCTGATCGGCTTTGCGGTGGTGCCGTTCGGGCCCAGCCGGACCGTCGAGCTGTTCGGCTACCAGTTTCAGCCGTTCGTGATCAGCGACATCAATATCGGCATCCTCTACATCCTGGCCTTCACTTCGATCGGCGCCTACGGCGTCATCCTGGGCGGGTGGGCCTCGAACAGCAAGTATTCCCTGCTGGGCGGGCTGCGCTCGGCCGCCCAAGTGATCAGCTACGAATTGAACGTGGGCTTGGCCATCGTCGGCGTGCTGCTCTTGGCCGGCTCGCTCAGCCTGGTGAAGATCACCGAGGCTCAAGCCGGAGGATTCTGGCACTGGTACGTCTTTGCCTTCCCCTTCCCGCAGATCTTCGCCTTCGTCGTATACGTCATCTCGGCAGTGGCGGAAACCAACCGGGTGCCGTTCGACCTACCCGAAGCGGAGAGCGAGCTGGTGGCGGGTTTCTTCACCGAATACAGCGGAATGCGGTTCGCCTTCTTCTTCCTGGCCGAATACGCCAACATGATTCTCGTCTCCTGCATCGCCGCCGCCCTGTTCCTGGGCGGCTGGAACGCGCCCTACCCCGGCACCCTGCTCCCGGAGAACCTGGCGTGGATCGAGGGAGTCGTCTGGTTTGCGGCCAAGGTCTATTTCTTCCTGTTCCTGTTTTTCTGGCTGCGCGCGACGCTGCCGCGCCTGCGCTATGATCAGCTCATGCGGTTCGGGTGGAAGGTGATGCTCCCGATCGCGCTGGGGAACATCCTCGTGACCTCCATCGCGGCGTATCTGTTCCCGAAAGGGTGAGCAAAGAAGTTGACAGTTATCGGTTGACAGTTTGGAGAAAAGAAAACTGATTACTGCAAACTGAGAACTGAAAACTCAGATGATGAAGACCTTCAACGCGTGGCTCAAGACCATCATCTTCTATGAGATCCTGATCGGGATGAAGGCGACGCTTGGGCACCTGCTGCGCTACAAGCCGATTACGTTGCAGTATCCGCATGAGAAGCGGACTCTGCCGGACAGCTACCGGGGCATGCTGGCGCTGCTCCGCTACGACGACGGCACGGAGAAGTGCGTGGGCTGCGACCTCTGCGAAGCGGCCTGTCCCTCCCGGGTCATCAAGGTCATCAGCGCGGAGGTACCCGGCGAGCCGACTAAGCGCTACTCCAAGGAATACTATATGGACATGACCCGCTGCCTGTTCTGCGGGCTGTGCGTCGACGCCTGCCCGGTGGACGCGCTGGGCATGACCCGCGAGTACGAGTGGGCTGTCTACGACAAGCGCCAACTGCGCTTGAACAAGCAGCAGCTCCTGGCCATCGGAGACCGCTCGTTCCCGGTCCGGGAGAAGCGGCTGGAGCTGCAACACCCCAACGTCGCCTTCTTCAACGTCGCGTTCCGGCAGATGCCCCCCAAGGAGGGCTAGCGCGACGTGGCCATCCTGTTCTTCTTCTACTTTGCCGGCGTCATCGTCCTCACCTCGATCCTGGTGGTGACGCTGCGCAATCCCATCTACAGCGTCCTCTCCCTGCTGATCATGTTCTTCCATGTGGCGGGACTCTACGTCACGCTGGAGGCTGAATTTCTGGCCGCCGTCCAGATCATCGTCTACGCCGGCGCCATCCTGGTGCTGTACCTGTTCGTCGTCATGCTGCTGAACGTCAAGCGCGAGGAGCGCTACCATTCTCAGTTCCCGCTGGCGGCTCTTCTGGGCATCACCATCCTGACGGAGGTGCTGATGCTGGCCTTCCTCCGTGGCTTCTCTTCGGAAGCGCCAGCGGTCGCCCCTGCGGTGGGCGACTCAGCGCAGCCCGGGGAAGCCATTGCAGGGACAGGAAATACCGAGACGATCGGCGAGGCCCTGTACTCGACGTACCTGTTTCCCTTCGAGGTCGCCTCGTTGATCCTGCTGGTGGCCATGATCGGAGCGATCGTCCTAGCCAAAAAGAAAGTGGGGGAAGGCGAGGCGTGATTCGTCATCCGCATAGAAAGCGTCATCCGTTATCCGTCATTCGTTATTCGCGAGTGACGAATTACGAATAACGAGTAACGAATGGCGATTCCTCTTTCATACTACGTCACCCTGAGCGCGATCGTGTTCATCACCGGCCTGGTGGGGGTGCTGATCCGCCGCAACATCATCATCATCCTGCTGTCCGTGGAGCTGATGCTGAACGCGACCAACATCAACTTCGTGGCGTTCTCTCACCACCTGCACAACGTCGCCGGCCAGGTCTTCGTCTTTTTCGCGCTGACCGTGGCCGCCGCCGAAGTCGCCGTCGGGCTGGCCATCATCATCGCCTTGTACCGGAGTAAATTCAGCATCAACGTGGACGAGTTCCAGTTGCTGAAATGGTGAAAAGCGTCATTCGTCAACCGTCACTCGTTATTCGTGAAAGAGAGGATAGCTCTTTTTTGCGAATGACGAATAGCGAATAACGATTCTATGTTGTACATCCTCATCCCATTATTGCCCTTCGCCGCCTTCCTGATCCTCGGCCTCTTCGGCCACTGGATCAAGGACCGGGCGCACCTCGTCGCCGTGCCCGCCGTAGGGGCATCCTTCCTGTTCTCCCTGTTCGTCTTCGCGGAGGTCGCCGGAGGCCGAAACGTCACCATTCCCCTCTACACCTGGTTGACCTCCGGGGATCTCCGCATCGAACTGAGCTTGTACTTCGACCGACTCACCGTCGTGATGCTGCTCCTCGTCACGACCGTCAGCGGACTCGTGCATGTCTATACGATCGGTTACATGCACGGAGAAAAAGGCTACGCCCGGTTTTTCGCCTACATCGCGCTGTTCACCTTTTCCATGCTCATGCTGGTCACAGCGGACAACTTCCTCCAGTTGTTCGTGTTCTGGGAGGCGGTCGGCCTCTGCTCCTACCTCTTGATCGGCCATTGGTACGAACGCAAATCGGCTTGCGACGCGGCCACCAAGGCCTTCGTGGTCAACCGCGTGGGCGACTTCGGGTTCCTCTTGGGCTTGCTGCTGGTGCTCTACAGCTTTGGGTCGCTGGAATACCGGCACGTGTTCGCGCAAGCGGCCGACCTCACCAACGACACGATCAATCTGCTAAAGCCGTTCGGGGGCGAGTGGGAGGTATCGACACTGACCCTGATCTGCCTGCTCCTGTTCGTGGGCGCAGTAGGAAAGTCCGCGCAGGTTCCGCTGCATGTCTGGTTGCCGGACGCGATGGAGGGCCCGACGCCGATCTCGGCTCTGATCCACGCGGCCACGATGGTGACTGCGGGGGTCTTCATGGTGGCCAGGCTGGCGCCGCTCTACAATCTGTCTCCCACCGCCATGGACGTGGTGGCGGTCACCGGCGCCCTGACGATGGTCCTGGGAGCGACCATCGCCCTGACCCAGACCGATATCAAGCGCGTCGTGGCCTATTCGACGGTCAGCCAGCTCGGCTATATGGTCATGGCCTGCGGCCTGGGCGTCTACACAGCCGGGATCTATCACCTGCTCACCCACGGAGCCTTCAAAGCCCTGCTGTTCCTGGGATGCGGCTCGGTCATCATCGCCCTGCACCATGAGCAGGACATGCGCCACATGGGCGGCCTCAAGGGCACGCTGCCGATCACCTACTGGACTTTCGTGATCGGCTCTCTGGCCCTGGCCGGGTTCCCTCTGACGGCGGGGTTTTTCAGCAAGGATGAAATTCTGATCGGAGCCTGGTCGGCGGGAGACCTCGGCAAGGTCTTGGCTGTGGCCGGTCTCCTGACGGCCCTGCTGACGGCGTTTTACAGTTTTCGTCTGGTCTTCGTCACATTCTGGGGAGAGTCACGTGTTGACCGGCACCATGCCGGTCACGTGCACGAACCTTCCAAGACCATGACCGTGCCTCTGCTGATCCTGGCTGTGCTTGCCGTCGTGACCGGCTACCTGGGCATTCCGGAATTCATCGCGCCGGTTCTGCCGAGTCCCGCCGGTGCCGAAGCGCATCATGGAGGATCAGCCGCCCACGGCATCATGACAGTCGCAACCCTCTTGGGGCTGGGAGGCATCGCCGCCGCCTACCACATCTATGTCAAATCACCCGGCCTCCCGGACCGGCTGGCCCAACGTTGGCAGCAGGTCTACCGCCTCTCCCTCAACAAGTGGTATGTGGACGAGGCCTATGACGCCACGCTGGTCCGCCCGACCGTCCGGCTGGCCGATCGTCTCTGGAAGTCGGTGGACGTGGCGGTCATCGATGCGGCCGTGAACGGGGTGGCGCGGGGCATCGGCTGGTGCGGGTGGATTCTGCGGCTCTTGCAGAGCGGACAGACGCAGCACTATGCGTTGGGCATGGCGCTGGGCGCGGTGCTGATTCTGAGCGCGTATCTATTGTTTTGAAAAGAGCGTATGGCATATGGCTTATAGTTCGGACCGATCGGAACCTTTCCTGCCATCAGCCATTAGCCATACGCCATTAGCTCTGGTTCTTGAGCGATGAGCGACTTGACCATCCAGAGCAACGGGTTCCCCTGGCTGACCGCCATCGTCTTTCTCCCGCTGGCCGGCACAGTCTTGTTGTTCTTCCTCAAGGACGCGGCCGTCCGCTGGGTCGCGCTGGGGGTGGCGCTGGCCGATTTCGCCCTCTCCTTGCCCCTGTGGATCCTCTTCGACCCCTCGACGCCCCGCATGCAATTTGCCGAACAGGCGGCCTGGATCGTCTCCCCGCCCATCAACTACAGCGTCGGCGTGGACGGCATCAGCCTGCCGCTGATTCTGTTGACGACCTTCCTCACGCCCCTCTGCGTGCTCGTGTCCTGGACCGCCATCCAGACCCGCGTCAAGGGATTCATGGCCTGCCTGCTGGTCATGGAAACCGCCATGCTGGGCGTCTTCGTGGCGCTGGACTTCGTCCTGTTCTACGTGTTCTGGGAAGCCATGCTGATCCCGATGTACCTGCTGATCGGGGTCTGGGGCGGGCCCAACCGGGTTTATGCGGCGGTGAAATTTTTCCTCTACACCCTGACCGGCAGCGTCCTGTTCCTGGTCGCCATCCTGGTGTTATTTTTCCAGGGCGGCCAGACCTTCGACATCCTCTTGCTGAGTCGAGTGGAATACTCCTCCACGCTCCAGTTCTGGCTCTTCCTGGCTTTCTTCGCCGCCTTCGCTGTAAAGGTGCCCATGTTCCCCTTCCACACCTGGCTCCCGGATGCCCATGTGGAAGCGCCGACGGCGGGCAGCGTGATCCTGGCCAGCGTGCTGCTCAAGATGGGCGCCTATGGCTTTCTTCGCTTCGCACTCCCCATGCTGCCGGATGCCGCCGCCGCCTTCACGCCGATGATGGTCGCCCTCTCGCTGACCGCCATCCTGTACGGCGCCTACATGGCCCTGGCCCAGGCGGACCTCAAAAAACTGATCGCCTACTCCAGCGTCAGCCACATGGGGTTCGTGACCCTCGGCATCTTCGCACTGAACGCCCAGGGGATCGAGGGCGCCATGATGCAAATGATCAACCACGGCATTACCACAGGAGCCCTGTTCCTCTGCGTCGGGATCATTTACGAGCGGACGCACAGCCGCATGATCGCCGACAACGGCGGGCTGGCCAAGCCCATGCCTCGTTACGCGACGTTCCTCGTGATCTTCGCGCTCTCGTCGCTGGGGCTGCCCGGCACGAACAGCTTCGTGGGAGAGTTTTTGGTTCTGGTCGGCACCTTCCTCTGGAGCAAACCGGCGACGGCGATCGCCGCGCTCGGCATCATTCTGGCCGCCGTGTACCTGCTGTGGATGGTGCAGCGCGTGGTCTTCGAGCTGCCGACGGGCCGGACTGCCCCCACACTGGTTGACCTCAACCTGCGCGAGTTCGTCACGTTGGCTCCGTTGGTCGTCCTCGTGTTCTGGATCGGCTTCTTCCCGAACCCGGTGCTGACGCCCATGCACGCCAGCGTCAACCATCTGATCGAGGAGCTGGACGAAGCCGACCAAGTCATCGCTGAACACGGAACCGGACTGCCCGACATGGCGACACGGCGAAGGGGTGACGCGGCGATTTCCCCGTGTCTCCGCGTCTCCGCGTCGCCATGCTTCGTTCACTTATCGTTGAAACCATGACCCTTCCGCTGGCCGACATCCTGGCTATCCTGCCCGAGCTGATCGTGGTCGCGGCCGCTTGCCTCGTGCTGGGGCTGGACCCGATTACCCCCGCGCCGCGCAAGCAATGGCTGGCTTGGCTGAGCGTCGCGTCCTTGCTCCTCTGTTTCGGCCTCACCTCCCTGCAATTGGACGAGCGGGTGATGGCGTTCAGCGACCTGGTCATCATCGACCCCTACGCCTGCTTCTGGAAGCTCCTCCTCTACGCGGTCACCGTTCTGACGATCCTCATGTCGCTCGCGTACCTGAAGGAAGAGAAGATTCATTTGGCCGAGTACTACGGCTTTCTGCTGCTGGCCCTCTCCGGCATGATGATCATGGTCTCCGCGGCCGATCTGCTCACGATCTATTTAGGCACTGAGCTGATGTCCTTGTCCCTGTACGTCCTGGCCGGCTTCAAACGCGCCGAGGGTCGCTCGCTCGAAGCCGCTGCCAAGTATTTCGTGCTGGGGGCCTTCTCGTCCGGCATCCTGCTCTACGGCATCTCCCTGCTGTACGGCCTGGCCGGCAGCACCCGCCTCTCCGCCATCGCCATGTCGGTCGCCACTCGCAGGCTGGATGATCCGGCCCTCCTGCTGGCGATGATCCTCCTCGTGGTCGGGTTCGGCTTCAAGATCGCCGTGGTGCCGTTCCACATGTGGACGCCGGACGTTTACGAAGGCTCTCCCACCTCCGTCACGGCCTTCATGGCGGTCGCCTCCAAGGCGGCCAGCTTCGGCGCGTTCATGCGGGTTTTTTTGGAAGGGCTGGGCGGGCTCAAGGCCAACTGGCACGTCCTGCTCCTGGTGGTCTGCGTCGCCACGTTGGTCCTGGGCAACGTCGTGGCCATCGTCCAGACCAACATCAAGCGGATGCTCGCCTATTCCAGCATCGCCCATGCCGGCTATGCGTTGATCGGGATGGTGGTGGCGGGACAGGCGGGGGCGGAGGGGGCGGTCCGGTCGCTGGGCCTGGCGAGCGTCATGCTGTACTTGGCGGTCTATGCCTTCATGACGCTGGGTGCCTTCACGGTGGTGGCCATGCTCCGAAAGGGCGGCCTGGAAGGAGACGAGATCGAGGACTTCACGGGGCTCTCCAAGCGGCAGCCGGTGGCGGCGTTTCTGATGCTGGTCTTCATGGTCTCCCTGGCCGGAATTCCCCCGACCGCCGGGTTCATCGGCAAGTTCTATCTCTTCATGGCCGCCGTCCAAGCCGGGTTGGCCTGGCTGGCCGTGGTGGCCCTGCTGTTCGCCGCCGTGTCCGCTTACTATTACCTGCGGGTGGTGATGGTCATGTACATGCGCGAGCCGCAAGCCTCGGCCCGGCTCGAGCCTCGCCTCGCCGCCTCGCCGGTCACGGCCGTCGTCCTCGCCTGCGCCGTAGCCGGCGTGATCCTCCTGGGCCTCTATCCAGGCCCTCTGGTGGCCCTCACCAACCAGGCGGTGCTGGCCCTGAAGTAGCCGCAGAGTGGCTGGTCAATGGTCACTGGCCAATAGTCAATCGTGGAAGAGTCTCATGCGACTGCCGTTCTTGGCCTCACCATCGACCCATGACTATTGACCGTTGACTATTGCCTATGGTGTTTCTCCGATTGCTGCGCGGGGCTGCCTCCGACTTCCGGCGTCACGGGTGCACAAGCCTGGCCGCCTCGCTGGCTTTCTTCGCCCTGCTGTCCTTCTTTCCGATGATCTACCTGCTGCTGTACTTCATCGGCTTTGTCGTAAGCCAGGATCGGATCGGACACGAGTTCCTCGTGAATTTCCTTCAGGGATTTCTGCCCACGCTGGGCGCCGACATGACGGAGGAAGTCAAGCGGCTGGCCGGCGAACAGATCGTTCGCTGGGTGGTCTTCCTGGCCTTCGTCTGGTTCGGAATGCTGGTCTTCTACGAGGTGGAGTACGCCGTGAACGTCGTCTTCGAGTCGCCGCGCAAGCGGCATCCGTTGATTTCCACGATGATGTCGGTCGCATTGCTGGGCCTGGTGGAAGTTCTCATGATCCTGTCCTACCTGGTGACACAAATCCTGGGCCTGCTCGTGTCCTACGCGCCTCGGATCGCGGGCATCGACCTGGTGGCGATCGCCGCCCACAAGTTTCTCTTGGCATACGTGCTACCCTTTGCCCTGGTCCTGGCCGCCGTCACCTGCCTCTACCGGTACCTGCCGGCAGAACGGCCCGCGTGGCGCGAGGCCGCGGTCGGAGGGTTGGTTCTGGCGCTCCTCTGGGAGTCCGCCAAGCATCTCTTCAGCACCTACGTGCAGCATTTGACGGTCTACAGCCGGATGTATGGTTCGCTGCTGGTGGTGGTGCTCTTCCTGCTGTGGGTCTACTATTCGGCGGCGCTGTTGCTCTTCGCGGCCGGGATCGTGCATCGGCTGCACGCGAAGCGCTGAGAGGGGTCATGAGTCATCGGTCAATGGTCACTGGTCATTCGCGAGAAAGAAGCGAGCCCATTCCCATTGACTGTTGACCATGACTTCTTCCTACTGTTGACCGATGACCATTGACTATTGACCGACTTCGTCAGCGGCGGACGCCGCGCAATTGCAGAAACCGACCGATGCCGGAGCGGGTCACAAGCCCCACCAGCAGACCGTCCTGCACGACCGCGAGGCGGCCCCGCCCTTCCCGCAGCATCTGCTCCAGCACTGTGACGGCGGAGGTGGAGGGGGCGACCTCCGTGTCGTCGTTGCGCGGTTCCATCACGTCCCGGACGGAGCGCCAGGGCCACTGGGACTGCGGCACGGCCTGCACATCGTGGATCGTCACCATGCCCAAGAAACGCCCTGCTTCCCCTACGGGAAATCCCTCGAACCCGTGCGGAAGAAAGTACCGGGCGACCGCCTCTTCCACCGTCAGGTCCGGAGGGATTGTCACCACGTTGCGGACCATGAGGTCTTCCACCGACACCTTGGCGAGGGAAGCCAGGAGCGCCGCCTGCCGGCGACTGCCCCTGGCCGCGGCGAACAGGAAGGCCCCGATCAAGACGATCCAGCCTCCGTTCGCAGTCAGCGGACCGGGAATAGCGCCTGTGGCGGCCCCCGCCAGCAAGATCGTGCCGACCACTCCCAGCACGATGCCGAATCCTTGGCCGGCCAAGGCCGCCTGCCTCGTGGCCCGGTGGAAATCTCCCGACCAGGCCCAGAGCCCGGCTCTCAGCACCCGCCCGCCATCGAGAGGAAAACCGGGAATGAGGTTGAACAGTCCAAGCTGGATGTTGACGGAGCCGAGCAGGATCCCCAGGGCCACGAGGCCCTGTCCCATCCGTGCCGTCGTGGCGAGCCCCAGCAGCAGCCCTCCGAGGAGGAAGCTCACGATCGGCCCGGCGATGGCGATCAGGAACTCCGCCCGGGGACCAGGCGGCTCCCGGTGCATCTGGGCCACCCCGCCGAAGACGAACAGAGTGATCTGACCGATGGGAATCCGGTACCGCCGGGCCACCAGCGAATGCCCGATCTCATGCAGCAGCACGGAGCCGAACAGCAGCAAGGCCGCCACCGCAGCCATGAGCCAGTAGCGTGGAGCGGGCAGGCCCGGCAGCATGTCCGGGAGGTAGCCGGTAGCCAGGCTCCAGGTGACAAACCCGAACACCACGAACCAGGACACGTGGACCGTGATCGGAATTCCAACAATACGTCCGATTTGCCAATGCGGACCGCCCATGTTTCCTCCGACCAACAAAAGGTCATCGGTCACTGGTCAATGGTCATCGGTGGGGAACAAGGTTCCTCAGGCTCTTGGGTGCCAGTGACCGATGACTGTTGCCCGTTGACCGACTTTCTATCCTTACCAGTCTCGGTTGATAGACGTCAATCAAGAGTGTCAGCCCGTCCGCCAGCACCTCTTTCCTCGCTTCCTACTCCCTCCACAATCCTTCCTCCAAATCCGCTGACCCGACGCGATAATTCCGGTATAATCCCTTTGCAATGTCCGGAAGCAGCACGCCGTGTGGCGGAAGGAGAGACCGGGAACGATGATGCCAATCCTCAAAGGCCCACTCATGCTGGCGGTTTTGTTGGCCGCTACCGCCTGTGCCGGCTTGCCTTCCACGAGCCGCACCGGCGCCGTCCATGACGTATTCATCAAGGAGGAAGAGATCACCCCCCACGAACTCATTGTCGACGCCGGCGACGAGATCCGCTGGATCAACCAGCGAACGACTCCCGTGTGGATCTATTTTTTCCAAGACTCCCTGGACGAAGTCGTCTGCCAACGGGGGTTTTCCTACTTCTGGGGAGTGGAAGAGTTTGCAAAGATCGATCCCAAGCAGTCCGTCAGCGTGTGTTTTGCCCACGTGGACGCCGTCAGTTACAGGGTCCAGCGCGAAGCGACCGTGATCCGGGGCTCGACCGCCGGCGAGGGCGGTTCGGAATCGATTCCGGTCTCTCTCCATGGCGCGATCCTGATCGAAGAGCCGTCGGATCACCAGCCGAAAGTCCGCATCCCTTGATCCCATGCCGGCCAGAACCATAAAGGGATTCATTTCCGCCGCCTTCGCGCTGCTGGCGTGGGCCGGAGTCGCCTCATTCGAAGAAGGAACGGCGCAGGTCATCCGGTCCGGCCCTCCTACTTGCAAGGCCATTGCCCTGACGTTCGACATGTGCCCTGTCCGCGCGGGAACCGGCTATGACGCACCGTTGATCGAGGCGCTCAGGGCCCGTCGCATTCCGGCCACGTTTTTCCTGTCCGGCCGATGGATGGAAAAACACGAGGCCGAGGTCCGAGCCTTGTTGGCCGTGCCCTACTTCGAGATCGGCACCCACGGGCATACCCATGCCCACCTGCCCCTCCTGGATGACGACCGCCAGCGGGCGGAGATCCAGGGGGCAATCGCGTTGATGGAGACCCGCTACGATCAACGCCCGTCGCTGTTCCGGCCCCCCTACGGCGAGTACAACGACGCAACCGTGGCGATTGCGCGGGCGTTAGGTCTCCGGTTCATCCTGTGGAACGTGGTCTCGGGCGACCCGGACCCGGCTCTCTCTTTGAGCCGGATGGTCGAACGGATCACCGCCACCGTCCGCAACGGCAGCGTGATCGTCTTCCACGCCAACGGCAGGGGCCGCCACACCAAGGAGGCGGTAGAGGCCATTTACCAGGACCTGGTGCTGGGTCGAGGATTGCAGCCGGTCACGGTCTCCACGCTCTTGGACCAGTGCCGGACTGCATCAAGGTAGCCGCCCGTGGCAGCTTCCACCCCATCCATTCGGCCCTATCGCACCGAAGACCGCGAGGCGGTCATTGCCATCTTGGCCGGCTCCGACCCATGGAAGAGACTCGGCTACGGAGCCGCCGAATGGCAGCGCTTATTCGATCCACTGCTGCGGGATCGAGAGGGGTTCACCATCGAAGTCGATGGCATCGTGGTCGGTCTGGCGCTCCTCCGCCCCCGCTTTCTGCTGGGCGAGTACGTGGAGCTGCTGGCCATCGCCCCCGACGCGCAGGGTAAGGGACTCGGCCAGCTGCTCCTGGCTCATCTGGAGAAGCTGGTCTTCGCGCGAGCCAACAACCTCTTCGTGTGCGTGTCCGACTTCAACAGCGTGGCCCGACGGTTTTACCGGCGGCACGGCTACCAGGAGATCGGCCCCATCCCCAACCTCCTGATCGCGGGAAGCGCTGAAATTCTGATGCGGAAGACCGCCGGCCCCGTGAGGAAAAGCTAAGAGCATATGGCTGATGGCATATAGCCTATGGCCGGAGACAGAAATGATTCTGCTGCCTGGCCATAAGCCATACGCCATAAGCTCTGTTCTGGAGAAAACACCATGCGCGTCAAAAAACTGCTGCACACCAGAATGAGGGTCAGCGATATGGACCAGACGATCTCGTTTTACCGCGACGTGCTCGGGCTCCAGGTCGTGGAACGGAAAACCTCTCCGCGGGGGTCCCACCTGGCCTTCCTGTCCGTGCCCAACAGCGACGAGCTGATCGAGCTCTGTAGTTTTCCCCCCAGCGGACCGGTGAAGGTCCAGGAAGACCTGGTCCACTTGGCCTTCGAAGTGGGTAACCTGGAGGAGACGATCGCAGCGCTGACCGCCAAGGGCGTGACGGTCACCGACGGCCCGACGGCCACCTCATCCGGCAGCCGATTTATCTTCATTGATGCTCCGGATGGCTACGAGGTCGAGCTGATCGAGCGGCCCCCGGGCACAGCTATCATATAAAAAGAGTTAGTGGTCAACGGTCATTGGTCAATGGTGGCGGAGAATGGGACTAATTAAATCGTTCGAGGATTTAGAGGTTTGGCAGGTTGGAAGAACTCTGAGAAAAAGGCTGTACGCTCTAGCCTCTCATCTTCCGGAACACGAGCGATACAATCTTGCAGGCCAGATTCGTTCAGCGGCGATATCCCTAACAGCCAATCTCGCAGAAGGGTATGGAAGATTTCACTTCAAGGAGAACGCGCAATTCTGCCGCATTGCGCGCGGTTCGGCTTGCGAATTATTGGACCATTTGATTACTTGCAGGGATGAAGGCTATGTTGAAAAGGAGGAATACCAAGAACTCCGCCGTGAGTTGTTTACGTTTCTTAGGCTCATCAATGGATACATTCGGAGCATCGGTAAGGCGGGTGGTAGTGAAAAGAGTCAGTAGTCAATGGTCAACAGTCATTGGTAGTGTGAAGGCTCGCATTACCATTGACCAATGACCGTTGACGGTTGACCGGTATTCTCAACCGTTTACCCATTGACTATCGACGATTGACCGGCCTCTTACCGTTGACCATTGACCAATGACCAGTGACCGTCTTCAAGCGAAGCTTGATCGCCTTCCTAATCAGCCCGGCGTGTACCTGATGAAGAACAGGCGGGGGGAGATTCTTTACATCGGCAAAGCGCTGGTGCTGGCCGATCGGGTCCGCTCGTATTTCCAGAAGGGAGGCGACCATACGCCCAAGACGCTCGTGATGCTGAGCCAGGTTGCCGACGTCGAGACCATCGTGACCCGCTCGGAGCTGGAGGCCCTGATCCTGGAAAGCAACCTGGTCAAACGGCACAAGCCCCGGTTCAACGTCGTCCTGCGGGACGACAAGCAATACCCCTACCTTCGCCTCCCCGTGAAGGAAGCGTTTCCGCGCCTCTCGATCGTCCGCAAGGTCCAGAAGGACGGCGCGCTGTACTACGGCCCCTACGTCCCGACCAACGCCCTACGGGAAACGTTGAAGGTCATCAAGAAGGTGTTCCCGCTCGCCACCTGCACGATCGAGATCGACGGCAAGGCGGAGCGAGCCTGCATCGAGTTCGAGATCAAGCGCTGTATGGCCCCCTGCATCGGGAACCAGACCCGCGAGGAGTACCACCGGATCGTCCGGCAGGTCCGGCAGTTTTTGGAGGGCCGCGATACCGACCTGTTGGAAGGCCTGCGGGCCGAGATGCAGGCCGCGGCCGAGCGCGAGCAGTTCGAAGAAGCGGCCCGGCTGCGGGATCGTCTGTTCAAGGTCGAGCGGATGTTGGAAAAGCAGCGGGTGGCCCAGACGACGGCCGCGGAGCAGGATGTGATCGGACTGGCCAGGCAGGGCGCGGCAGTGGACCTCCAGATGCTCTTCGTCCGGGGCGGGCTGCTGATCGGACGCAAGGACTTCTTCTGGCCGGAGGCGGCGGAGGCGCCGGACGAGGAGTTGGTCCGCGCCGCCATCAAGCAGTTCTACAACAAGGACGGGCTTCCGCCCAAGGAACTGCTCGTGCCGACTCCCCTGGCCGAGACCGCGCTGATCGAGACCTGGTTGTCGGACAAGAAAGACGAGGCAGTGAAGATCATCGCTCCCGAACGAGGGGCCAAGCACCAGCTCCTGCTGCTGGCGGAGGAAAACGCCGCGTCGGCGCTGGCCGACCATCTGCGCGATGACGAAACCGACCGCCGGGCCATCGAGGAGCTGCAACGCCTGCTCCGTCTGGAACGGCCGCCCCGTCGCATCGAAGGCTTCGACATCTCGAATACGATGGGCGAGCAGTCCGTCGCCTCGATGGTCGTGTGGGAAGAGGGGCAGACCAAGAAGGCAGACTATCGACGATTCCGCATCCAGACCGTCCTTGGAGCCAATGACTTTGCCAGCATGCAGGAAGCAGTCCGGCGGCGCTACGGGGAAGCCTGTGGTGAGCCCTTCGACAGAGCTCGGGACAGGCCAGGCCGAACCAAGGAGCGTCTGCCTCTCCCCGACCTTATCCTGATCGACGGAGGGCTGGGCCAGCTGGCCGCCGCAATGGAGGGACTGAAGAAAGTCAGTCGGGCCGACCTGCCCATCGTCGCCCTGGCCAAGGAACGGGGCGAAAAGGAGGAACGGGTCTTTCTCCCCGGCCGCAAGAACCCGATCATCCTGCACGCCTCGTCACCCGCCACGCACCTGTTGCAGCGCATCCGGGACGAGGCGCATCGGTTCGCCATCACCTACCACCGCAAACTGCGCGGCAAAGCCATGCACGCCTCCCGGCTGGATCAGATCATCGGCGTGGGCGAGATCAGGCGGAACCGCCTGCTCCGCAGGTTCGGCAGCATCGAGCAGATTGCTGCGGCGACGGAGAAAGAGTTGCGCCAGGCGGGGATCGACGCCAAAACCGCCGTCGAGATCAGGAAAACCCTGACGCGGACGGGTGGGAAGCCCTGAGGCCTTGCAACCGACTCCGCTCTCAGGTGGTGCGAAACGTGTCCAGAACTTCACGCACCTTGGCGGCCAACGTCTCTTCCGTGAACGGCTTCTTCAACAAGGCGATCCCGGATTCCAGGTCATCCTGTCGGCCGGCGAGATCCTCCGCATAGCCTGACATGTAGAGGACCCGAGCCTCCGGACGTCGGGCCAGCACCTGTTTCGCGATCTCCCAACCGCTCACGCCCGGTATCACCAGGTCGGTCAGCAAGAGGTGGATGCGCCCTTGATGCCGGTCGCAGTGCCGCAACGCCTCCTCCCCGTCGATGGCTTCCAGCACCTGGTAGCCGCTGTTTTCCAAAGATTCCCGGGCCATCGCCCGGACAAGATCCTCGTCTTCCACGAGCAGGACCGTTTCGGACCCGGAAGCAGGCGCCTGACCGGTCCGCGCCGGCTCTGACACGGCCCGCCTGTCTTCGACAGCCGGAAGCTCGATCGTGAACGTCGAGCCACAGCCCGGCTCGCTTGCAACCGAGATCGTTCCACCGGCCTGGGTCACGATCCCGTACACGGTGGCCAAACCTAAGCCGGTTCCCGTCTCCTTCGTCGTGAAGAAGGGCTCGAATATATGCGCCCTGGTCTCCGCATCCATCCCGACACCGGAATCGCGGACCACTAACCGGACCCAGAAATCTCCCTCGACGTTTGAGGTTTCAACGCTCAGGGTGCCGCCTGTGTCCCTCCTTGTGAAGATCCATTCCGCGCTGAGTTATGCGGGCAATAGCCCCGACGCGTCGTCTCCAAGACCTTTGCTTGAACAAGGTAGCTTCTTGCCCACCCAACTCTGTTATCAAACTTTGTTTGCATTCCGCTTGGCAGCAATTCTTTCATGTCCTTTTCCGGCAGTGCCATGACTTTCGCAATGGCGTCTCGGACCTCTCGCATGGAGTGCTCTTTCCCATCTGCCACGAAGTCGAGTAGCGGCTTGAAGAAACTTTGAAAGTCAGGAACTGCCATGGGTATTCTCTTTTCCTGGTTAGTACCCTTGATCTAGCTTCAGCGATTGTCTCCGCGATTCAAGAACTTGTCAATGTCCTGAACAGGGCGGCTGAGGGCCATACGCGCCCTCAGCCGCTTCCATTTTTCTCCCTTGTGCGCGGCTGGGCGGGGTGGTTCGCGAGGTCAGGCGCCTCTGCGGGGTATTGGGCCAACGAAAGCAGCCTCAACTGCGCGGCGCTGGTTCTTATAGTCCGATGAGGCGCCGCGCGATGACGGATGCCTCGCGAAGGGAGAGGGGCATTGCCGCATCGAGGCGCCACCCGAGCCGAACTACCCCGCCGTCAGCCGGTCCGGCTACCCCTTCGTCAGCCCTCTGCTCCTTTAGCCAGCCCTCAGCCCAGCCCCGCTTCTCTTAACACCTGTCCTGTGTACGACCCTGCCACCCGCGCCACATCTCCCGGTTTCCCTTCTGCCACAATCTCGCCTCCCCGGTCTCCTCCTTCCGGCCCCAGGTCGATCAGCCAGTCCGCGTTCTTGATCACATCCAGGTTGTGCTCGATGACCAGGACCGTATTGCCCGCTTCAACCAGACGGTTCAGCACGTCCAGCAGCCGCTGGATATCGGCAAAGTGCAATCCCGTCGTCGGTTCATCCAGGATATAGAGGGTCCGGCCGGTCGCACGCTTGGACAATTCTCGCGAGAGCTTTACCCGCTGGGCCTCTCCGCCGGAGAGCGTTGTGGCGGACTGGCCCAGCTTGATGTAGTGCAGCCCCACGTCATGGAGGGTTTGAAGCTTGGCCTTGATGAACGGAATCGCCTCGAAGAACTCCAGGGCCTCGTCCACCGTCATGTTCAGCACGTCGGCGATGCTGCGCCCCTTGTACTGGATCTCCATCGTCTCCCGGTTATAGCGCTGGCCCTTGCAGACCTCGCAGGTCACGTAGATGTCGGGCAGGAAGTGCATCTCGATCTTGATCAGCCCGTCCCCCTGACAAGCCTCGCACCGTCCCCCCTTCACGTTGAAGCTGTAGCGTCCCGGCTTGTACCCGCGCACCCGCGATTCCGGCAGCTTGGTGAAGAGGTCCCGGATGAAGGTGAAGAGCCCCGTGTAGGTCGCCGGGTTGGACCGGGGCGTCCGCCCGATCGGCGACTGGTCGATGTCGATGACCTTGTCCAGCGCCTCCACTCCTTGCAACTCTTTGCACCCGTCGATCCTGGGCTTCTTTTGATAGAGCAGTTGGGAGAGCGAATGGAACAGCACCTCCAGCACCAACGTGCTCTTGCCGGACCCGGACACGCCGGTCACGCAGGTCATCAGCCCCAGCGGGATGCGCGCGGTGATGCCCTTCAAATTGTGTTTTCTGGCCCCGACGACGGCGAGCACGCCTTTCGGTTGGCGGTGCCGCCTGGGCAAGGCCACGGTGAGGTCCCCGCGCAGATATTGGCCGGTCAGCGAAGCAGTGTGGGTCATGATCTCGACCGGCGAGCCCTGGGCGATAATCTGCCCTCCATGCGCGCCGGCCCCCGGCCCCAGGTCCACGATGTGATCCGCCGCCCGCATCGTCTCCGCGTCATGCTCCACGACGACGACCGTGTTGCCCATATCCCGCAGACGCAGCAGGGTCTGGAGCAGCCGCCGGTTGTCCCGCTGGTGGAGTCCGATAGAGGGTTCATCCAGGATGTAGAGGACCCCCACCAATCCGGAGCCGATCTGGGTCGCCAGGCGGATGCGCTGTCCTTCCCCGCCGGACAAAGTCGCGGCGGGTCGATCCAGCGTCAGATAGTCGAGCCCCACATTGACCAGAAAACCGAGCCGCTCGCGGATCTCTTTCAAGATACGCTGGGCAATGAAGCTCTCCCGCTCGGTCAGTTTCAGCGACGCAAAGTAGTCGGCCGCGGCCAGGACCGAGAGTTGCGTCACCTCCGCGATCGAGCGCCGCCCCACCTTCACCGAGAGGCTCTCCGGCCTGAGGCGGGCCCCCTTGCAGATCGGACAGAGGTCCAGCAGCGTAAAGTCCTCTTCCATTTCATCTTGCGGGCTGCCGGGCGCGACCGCATAGCCGATCCCGTCGCAGGCCGGGCAGGCGCCGTGTGGACTGTTGAAGGAAAAGACCCGCGGGGTGATCTCCGGATAACTGACCCCGCAGCGGATGCAGGCCAGCTTTTCACTGTAGAGGAACGATTTGCCGCTTTCGGTCAGGACGCCGACCAGTCCATCGGCCAGCTTCAGCGAAGTCTCCACCGAGTCGGCCAGCCGTTTGGCCAGGGCGTCGCCCGGCCCGCTTGCCGTGAGCGAAGTCGAACTGGCCGGCTTCGTGACCAATCGATCGACGACGATCTCGATCGTGTGTTTTTTCTGTTTATCTAACGTGATGTCCTCGCCCAAATCGACTATGTGGCCGTCAACCCGTGCCCGGACATAGCCGGCCCGCCTCATGTCCAATAACTCTTTGCGATACTCGCCTTTCCGGCCCCGCACGATCGGCGCCAGGATCTGAAACTTGGTCCCCTCCGGCAGCGTCCGGATCGCGTCCACCATCTGCTGGACCGTCTGCGCGGTGATCTCCTCCCCGCAGTTGAAGCAGAAGGGCCGGCCGATCCGGGCGAAGAGCAGCCGCAGGTAGTCATAGATTTCCGTCACGGTCCCGACGGTGGAGCGGGGGTTGTGGCTGGTGCTCTTCTGCTCGATAGAGATGGCCGGCGAGAGCCCTTCGATCGAATCCACGTCAGGCTTGCCCATCTGCTCCAGGAACTGGCGGGCATAGGCGGACAGCGACTCGACGTAGCGCCGCTGCCCTTCGGCGTAGATCGTGTCGAAGGCGAGGGAGGACTTGCCGGACCCGCTCAGGCCGGTGATGACCACGAGCTGATCCCGCGGGATCTCGACGTCCAGGTTCTTGAGGTTGTGTTCCCGCGCGCCGCGGATGATGATTTTTCCGGACATAGTAGCCCCGTGGGCGGCGAGATTATAACATGGTGGACAACCAATGAAGTGGCCTGGAGAATGCAGGTAAGGGCGCGATCAAGACTCGCGGAGAATCTGCTTCACCTGTTCCTCGAAAACCGGCAGTTTGTGCTGAATAATGTCCCAGATGATTTCGATATCGATACCGAAGTACTCGTGAGCGAGGATGTCTCGCACACCGCCGATCTTCTTCCAATCAACATCGGGATATTTCCCCCGCACGCCCTCAGGAATTCTCTTGACCGCCTCCCCGATGATTTCCAGATTTCTGACCACGGCATCGAAGGTCTTGTCATCCTTCGAGAGCGCGTCCATCGACAGGCCTGTCGTATACCTGCGGATCTTCCCGATCGCCTCAAGAACGTCTTCGAGGTAAACCTTATAGTCCCGGGGCATGAAGGGCTTCCCGCAAGATGACTTGACGAAGCCGAGGTTTAACAGTTTCTGCAAGAACTAAGTCCACTCGACACCCGAAGAGCCCCTCCAGGAACTCTTTGAGATCCATGTAGGCGTCGAAGGACTTCCGTTCAAACTCGACCACGAAATCCAGATCGCTGGTCTCCGTGCTTTCCCCACGGGCACCAGACCCAAACAGCCCAAGACGGCGAACACCAAACTTCCGGATGGCCGTCTGATTCTTCTCAAGGATTCCGAGGATGTCTTCCCCTGTTCTCTTCATGTCATACACACCCTGCTATTGAGCAGCCGGACATTGTCAGTGGGATTATAACAGAGTTGCGATACCATCCTCTCCGCAGATAAGGCAACGGCTATTCGCTTCTTGGAAGAGAATCTTCTCTAGACGCTTAGGTATTGCAGGACGTCTAGCCATTTCCTACACCTTGTGCTCCCTTGTGCGCGATCAGCAATCCCAGGATCACAACAGGAATGAAGATGTCCGCATAGAGCATCGCCCCGGCATTGTTGGGAGCATAGTTGGCGCTGACGATGATCTCCCTTACATGGCCGTAGGCTGCGCCCCAGAGGAAGACGGACCAACCGATGGCTGTCGCGTACCAGAAAACCCCTCGGAACCAGATACACAGAATGCCAAGGACTCCGTAGGACAGGTTGGCAATCGCGATTTCAAATTGAAACGGATTTCCCTTGGCCCAGCCGATGGATTCGGCGATCTCGTCGGCCAGGAAGGCATGACCGTAGAACCCGATGAGTCCTGACAGCCCTACGTCGCACACCAGCACGTAGAGCAGGACCGTTTCGATCACCTGCTGTCTGGTTCTCGGTTGCTTGCTGAGGGTTAGACTTAAACCAGCGCCGAGAAGGGCAAGGACCAGAAGCACAAAGGGGAACATTTTTGTTCCCTCCTCCGGTTAGAAGCCAGGTTTCCCGTGGCGGGAAGCGAGTGGCTGGAACGATAGCCCCGGAAACCCGAGAAGTCCAGCGAATACCGCCACGGACGCTGGCTTGCTTGACAAAGCGTCGAAGCTGGTGCTAGGTCCTTCCGATGATTCAACTCAATGAAAAACCGGCGCACGTGAAGCCTGCCCTGAGCCGAGCCGAAGGACCGGTCCCGCCGCCACCTGCCGGCACCGTTCCCGACTGGTCCGGCAAGGGCAAGGAGCAGGCGGTCCAGCGGATGTTCACCGCGATCGCGCGCTGGTATGACCTGAACAACTCCCTGCTCAGCTTCGGGTTGCATCACCGGTGGAAACGCCGGGCTGCTGTCTTTGTGCCGACTACTCAAGGCGGCCGCGCCATGGACATCGGCGCCGGCACGGGCGATCTGGCCCTGCTGATCGAGCCCCGCATGGGCAACGGCGGACGAGTGGCAGCGGTGGACTTGAACCAGGCGATGCTCCGCGAGGGCCTGCGCAAGATCGCGCGGCGCGGCGCGGCCGGCCGCATCACCTGCCTGCGCGCAAACGCCGAGCAGTTGGGGTTCCGAGAGGCCAGCTTCGACGCAGTGACGACCGGCTTCTGCATCAGGAACGTGAGCGATCTCATGGCCGCCTTCGCCGAGATCCGGCGGGTGCTGAAGCCGGGCGGACGCTTTGTCTGCCTGGAGTTTTCCCGTCCCGTGCGGACCTGGTTGCTCCGCCTCTATGACTGGTATTCCTTCAGCCTCTTGCCGTGGATCGGCACCCTGGTGGCGCGCGACCGGACCGGGGTCTACCGGTACCTTCCCGCCTCGATCCGGGCCTTTCCCGATCAGGAAGCCTTGAAAGAGCTGCTGCTGAAGGCCGGCTTCAGGCAGGTGGAGTATCACAACCTGAGCGGCGGCATCGTCGCGATCCACGTAGCCATCAAATAACAAGAGCTGATAGCATATAGCGTATGGCTCAGTATGGCTCAGATTGACCGAAGCTTTCTTGCCACCGGCTATATGCTATAAGCCATAAGCTCTTGGTGTTTATGAACTCCATCCTCTACGTCTTCCTTCCCTGCAAGAAGGTCTACCCGATCGGGGTCACCTACCTGGCGGATTTCGTACACCGCCGGCGTCCGGACGTGCGGCAACTCATCCTGGACCTCTCTATCTATCCGCAGGACCAGCGGCCTAAGGTCTTACGCGAGGCTGCGTCGGCTTTTGCACCTGATTTGGTGTGCTTCTCCTGGCGGGACATCCAGATTTTCTCGCCCCACGAAGGGGATGCCTCGCTGGAACATGCTTTCAACTTTTACTATGCCAGCAACCCGCTCAAGCGGATCGCCGCCTCCTTTCAGGGGCTCAAGCAGCTCTACCGGTATTACCACGACATCCAGGCGAACCTGTCCTACCCCTGGCTGATCCGCAAGGAGTTCCCCAAGGCGCGGATCATGATCGGGGGCGGCGCCTTCACTGCCTTCGCGGACCAGTTGATCGAGAAGCTCCCGGAGGGGACGATCGGTATCCTGGGCGAGGGGGAAGATGCGATTGTGAAAGTGCTGGAGGGACAGCCGCTGGAGGATGAGCGCTACATCATCCGCGAGGGTGGCCGCACATCGAAGGGCGAGCAGCGTGCCCCGGCGCTCTTGGATGCCCTGACCGTGGACCTCCCCTACCTCACCACGATTTTCCCTCAGTACCGTGACTACATCGGGGAATCCATCGGGGTCCAGAGCAAGCGGGGCTGCCCCTACGACTGTGCCTTCTGCCTGTACCCCTACATCGAGGGGAAGCGGGTCCGCTACCGGCCACCGGAGATGGTCGTGCGGGACATCTCACAACATTACCACCAGTGGGGCGCCAGACGCTTCTGGTTCACCGACGCCCAGTTCATCACCGGCAAGGAAGCCTACCCACAATGTATCGAGATCCTGGAGCGGATCATCCGCGAGCAGCTTGAGATCGAATGGTCCGGCTACATCCGCACGTCGCTGATCACCGCTGATCTGGCCAAGCTGATGGTGCGCTCCGGCGTCGGCGACCTGGAAGTGGCCATCACTTCCGGCTCCCAGGAGGTGCTCAACAACCTCCACATGGGCTTTAAGCTGGAGCGCCTCTACGACGGCTGCCGCCACCTGGCCGAGGCAGGGTTCAAGGGCAAGGTGATCCTGAACTATTCGCTGAATTCCCCGAAGGAAACCGAGGAGACGCTGCTGCAGAGTGTCGAGTCTTACAAGATCGTGGCCTCGATCCTGGGGGAGGAACGGGTCTTCCCGCTCATGTTCTTCCTGGGCATCCAGCCGAACACCGACTTGGAGCACCGGCTGCTGGAAGAAGGCTACCTCTCGGCCGGCTACAACCCCCTGATGCTGACTCCGATGAGCATCCGCAAGCTCCTATACAATCCAGCGCCGCTGAACAAGTTCATCGCCAAAGCCTGCCTGGCTGCCTGGCACAAGAAGCACGGCAGCCGGGACCCGCGACGCTGGTCCGGCTCCCTGTCGCAGACCGAGACCGGCGGACAGGGAGCAGCAGCTCCCGCCTATGCCGACGGCAACCTGATCCGAGGGATCGAAGGCAACTCCGGCCGGGAAGCCCTCCTGACTTTAGAGCAAATCCTCCGATCGAGAAAATCCCCTGATCCATCAGCCAGTGCGAGCCATCACCCCGCTGTCAGCTCCGCCCGCTGATTCTCTCTCCTAACCCCTCCAACCCTGACGCCTCGGATGGAAACAGCCTAAACCATGGCGCGGCAGGGCTAAGAGCGGACTTCGCCGGAGAAGCGGGGCGCCCACCGTGGCTCTATCGGAGAGGAAAGCCGGAACTGACCAAGGCACCACGGTCGCAGACCGTGGCCGCGGGAATTCCGGAAGGCTTCACTCCGGTGGAGCCCGGAAGGGCCGCTTCGGGAGGCGCGGGAGCGACAGGCCCTGCCGCGCCATATCCTCCCCCTTCAACCAGCCGAGGCACCTCCCACAACCTGCTTGCATTCCCCTTTATCCCGGTGCTATCATGCCATCTCTTTTTAGTCTCAGGATCATCTGAAATCGTTGAGATTTCTTGGCGATTTCCTTGGGTTAAGCTGGCACAGGGAAGTCCTCAAGGAGGCGTCGGATGTACAAGACAATCTATATCCCCGTCGATAATTCGGATTATTCCAATACGGCGGTTGATTTGGGGGTCAGCCTGGCCAAGACCTTCGGCTCCAAAATCGTGGGGAGCCACGTCTACGCCGCCAAGATGCACGATAAACGCTTCAAGCAGATGGAGGCCGGTCTCCCGGAGGAGTACCACGACGAAAAGGAGCTGGACCGGCAGCGCCAGATTCACGATTCGCTGATCACCCGTGGGCTTCAGATCATCACCGACTCCTACCTCGATTACGTCGACAAGAAATGCACCGAGGCCAACCTGCCCCTGGAGCGCCGCTCCCTGGAGGGACGCAACTGGAAGGTGCTGGCCGAGGACATCAATACCAACGCCTATGAGCTGGTCATCATGGGCGCGCTGGGCGTGGGCGCCGTCAAAGACAGCATGATCGGCAGCAACACCGAGCGGGTCGTCCGCCGCGTGCGGAACTCCGACATGCTGGTCCTCAAGAACACCCAGCCGATGAGCCATCAGTTGAACGGGGGCAAGATCGTCGTCGCGGTGGACGGAAGCGCCTACTCCTTCGGCGGGCTCATGACGGGCCTGGCTCTGGGCAAAGCCCTCAACAAGCCGGTCGAGGCCATTTCCGCCTTCGATCCCTACTTCCACTATGCCGCCTTCCACAGCATCTCCGGCGTGCTGAACGAAGAGGCCGGCAAGGTCTTCCGCTTCAAGGAGCAGGAGAAGCTGCACGAGGAGATCATCGACAGCGGCCTGGCCAAAATCTACCAGTCCCACCTGGACATCTCCCGCGAAATCGCCCAGGCGGAGAGCACCGACATCAAGACGACCCTGCTGGATGGCAAGGCCTTCGAGAAAGTCATCCAGTACGTGCGCAAGGACGTGCCCTGGCTCCTGATCGTCGGCCGCATCGGCGTCCACAGCGACGAGGACATGGACATCGGCAGCAACACCGAGAACCTGCTCCGCAGCGCGCCCTGCAACATCCTGATCTCGAACCGCAAGTACGTGCCGCCCATCGACACCCAAGCCGAGTACACGATCGCCTGGACCGAAGAAGCCCTGGCCCGGATGGAGAGAATCCCGGTCTTCGCCCGAGGGGTCGCCAAGACGGCCATTCACCGTTACGCGATCGAGAAGGGCCATACCATCATCAGCAACACGGTGGTGGACGCGGCGGTCGGCCATATCCTCCCCAAGGGCGCGATGGACGCCATGAAGGCGCTGGGCGGGAGCCTGGATGCGGCCGGGATCGACCGGAACAAGATGCAGGCGGACGACGCGGTGGCCAAGGATTTGATGGGCAATACGCTCAGCGGCATGATGACCGAGATCGTGCAGGAGAAGCCCGCGTCAGGTGCAACCCCCGTCAGCCCCGGCACCCAGGCCTACCTGGATCGTATGAGCCAGACCTACTTCGTCTGCGACGGCTGCGGCTATATCGGCAAAGGCGACACACCGGTGAAGTGCCCCGTCTGCGGAGCCGAAGGCACCCGCTTCAAACAGGTGGACAAGAGCATCTTTGAGGCGGCGGCCAAGGCGGAAGGCGGGCTGGAGACCGACCTGGCCTACGACGATGTCCCCATGCAGTGGACCAGGGACGCCAAGGAAGCCATCCGGACCGTGCCGGCCGGGTTCCAGCGACGGCGCGCCAAGGCCAAGATCGAGAAGACTGCCCGCAAGCTGGGCATGACGACGATCACGCTCGAATACGCAGCCCCGATGATCAAAGAAGCGGCGACTGAAGACTACACCCCGATCTTCGCCAATAAGGGGACCGGCACAGCGCCGGCCTCGACCGGAGCGAACGCCGACCTGGGCGGCGGACACAGCCCGGGCAGCAATGGCGGTAACGGAGGTAGCCAGATGCCTTCACCCCCACCCTCGCCCTCCCCCTATACCTGGACCCCGGAAGCCCAGGAGCGACTCGACCGGGTCCCGGCCGGCTTTATGCGCGATTGCACCCGCGCCCTGATCCAGAAACATGCGGAGAAGATCGGCGCCACCACCATCACGCTCGAGGTGGCGAACACCGGCATCGAGCAGGCCAAGGGGACCATGGAAGAGGCGATGAAGACCGGCAACCTGAAGGATATTATCGCCCGCCTGACGGGCGCCGGCGCCTCCTAAACACAACGCTGAATGATGAGTGATGAATGCTGAGTGAAAGAAGCGATTGATCTAGCCATGGCGCGTTCTCTTCCGATCTTCAACCCTGAACAGTCCCCCCGTTCATCACTCATCACCCATCACTCATCACTCGTTCACGACGGCCGGACTGTCGATGATTTCAAGCCCTTCCTCGTCGCGCTGAACCTCACCAAACGCTGCAACCTCAAGTGCGCCCACTGCTACCTGGATGCCACGACCAAGGCCGGCGGGGGCACGGACGAGCTGACCACGGAAGAGTGCACCCGCCTTATCGACCAGATCGCGGAAGTCAACCGAGGCTGCCTGTTGGTCATCACCGGCGGCGAGCCTCTCACCAGACCCGACATCCTCGACATCGCCCGGCATGCCGTGTCCCTCGGCTTCATGGTCGTGTTCGGCACCAACGGGATGCTCATCAACGACCGGATGGCCAAGGAACTGGTCGAGATCGGCGTCATAGGGGTCGGGATCAGCATCGATTCCCTGGACCCGCAGAAGCACAATCGCTTCCGGGGTCTGGAGGGAGCCTGGGAAGGAGCCGTGGCCGGTATCGAGGCCTGCAAACGCAACGGGCTGCAGTTCCAGGTCCATTTCAGCGCGCAACCCATGAACTACCAGGAGTTGCCGCAGGTCATCGACTGGGCCCACGGCCTCGGCGCGCGGGTGCTGAACGTCTTCTTCATGGTCTGTACCGGCCGTGGAGAGGAGCTGACCGACATCACCCCGGCCCAGTACGAAGAGGTGCTGGGCTACCTGGTATCCTGTCAGGACAAGTACAAGGACATGCTCGTCCGCGCCCGCTGCGCGCCGCACTTCAAGCGGCTGGCCTATGAGAAGGACCCCAACTCGCCCATCACCAAGGCCCAGGGCTATATGGGGGGCGGATGCCTGGCCGGCACCAACTATGCGCGGGTGACGCCGAACGGCGAGCTCACCCCCTGTCCTTATATGCCGCTCTCGGCCGGCAACATTCGCGAGACGAGCTTCGTGGATTTGTGGGAAAAGTCCGACATCTTCGACTCCTTCCGCTATCCGCACCTGAAAGGCAAGTGCGGAGACTGCGAATACAGCGAGATTTGCGGCGGCTGCCGCGCGCGCCCCTACGTGGACCACGGGGATTGGCTGGACGAGGACCAGTGGTGCCTCTACACCCCGAAGGGCGGCGAGAAAGTGCGCGTCGCCTTCAACACCGACGAGGCCTTTGACGGCGTGTGGGATGAAACCGCCCAGGCGCGGCTGAGCCGCATCCCCTACTTCCTGCGCGCGATGGTGAAGAAGGGCGTCGAGCGGCATGCGCGGGAACAGGGCATCCCCGTGATCACGGTCGAGTTGATGGAAGAGCTCCGGAAGAAGCGATTCGGCAACGAAGCCCCGGTCTTCAAATTCTAGCGTGAGACGTGAAACGTTAGGCGTAAGGGGGTAATCCAGATGCGCTCTTATAACGGAATGCTTCGTCCTTTTATGTCTCACCCCTCACCCCACACCCCTCACCCCTCACGGCTTTCAGAATGAGCGCCCTCCAGTCCATCCTGACTGATCTCAACCAGCTCATCCCGATCCTGAACCATTGGTTTCACCTCGTCTCCGCGGTCGTCTGGATCGGCGGCCTGGCCTTCCTGGTCATGACCGTGACACCGGGCCTGCGCAAGGCGGTGCCCCAGGAGTTCGTCAAACCGATCACGGACACCTTCTACCGGCACTTTAAGCGCATCATCGGGGTCCTGTTGGTGGTGATCCTGTTCACGGGCGGGATCAACCTCCACTACGTCAACCAGATGATGCTATCCCAGACCGGCCTGGGGGTCGTCAACAACGCCAAGTACCTGACTATTTTCTTCATCAAGCTCTTTCTGGTCCTGGGGGTGATGACCCTCTTCCTCTACACCGTCATCTTCAAAACCGACGCGACCGGCGAGGAGACGGCCGAGGAGAAGGAAGAGCAGCTCCGGGAGCCCATCCCCTTCCAGCGCGCCGCCCTCTGGATGGGTCTCTTCATCATCCTCTGCGCCGCGGCCTTAAAACACCTGCATAACTAATTCAGGTAGCCCGTTCCGTGTCTGCAAGAGCGGCAGCCACATTCAGTCAACGCCGCTTTTCCCCCTTGCCTGAAGAGTCCTATTGACAAAGCTTTTCCGTAGTGATTACGTATGCCCTCGTCCAATCACCTCGGGGCAAGCCGGTTGAGGGCCGCCGATGGCTGGTCCGGCTTGGCAGGTCATTGTCTCTGCGTCGCTTGCGCGGCGCCACAGAAGGCTGAGGCGTTCTAGCGGTTCCCATATGAATTCCCATTCGCAGCAGGCATCTCCCTTGGCCACGCACTGGAGATCCGTGATGACGGCCCGTTTCACATGATGGATCTTTTCCGGCACCGCCGCCAGGGCGTTCTTGGCGGACTGGCAGACCAGTTCGGCGCAGGCGTTGCGGTAGGGGCCGAACTGCCGGTAGATCGACTCCGGATAGCGCATGCTCAGGATCGCCGAGTGGTCCGTGACTTCTCCGACGCCGAGGATGAGACAGGAGAATTTTTCGCCGAAGTGCGGGAACATTTTGAAAATCTGCTCCAACGAAAAAAGCCGACCGAGCGTCTGGATCACGGACGAAATGAATTTTTCCTCTCCCACGCGGGCCGGGAAGTGCGGACAACCTGGACAACCTCCTCGGTTTCCCCAACTACTACTATGACCCGGACCTGCTGCGAGTCTATGCGGAGCCGGGAGAAGTTTTTTGCCACCAGGAGGCTCAAGTTCCTCAAGCTTCGCTTGAGCCGCCACGTTCGATCAAACCGTGGCGGAGAGGTACTTTGCCTCCAGTGGGCTTGGATTCCCGAAGGCTTGCGCAGCAGCGGATCGCGGGCACCCATTGCGCCAGGAATGCACCGGGTGCCCAGCAGAAGCCTTCATGAATAATGCGGCCCTAGGGCGGGCTCAGGGACGGCGCCTTGACGACCTCCACGCCGGCCGGCACCTTGAACTCAAACAGGGCGTTTTTAAGGCCGGCGTTGGGCTTGAGGGCGGTGAACTGAAAGGTCGAGACGTTTCCGCTGATTTCGTGGATCGACACCCGCTTGATGAAATAGGTCTTGGGCTGAACCTCCAGGACGATCCGGACCACGGTGCGGACCGATTCATCTCCGGTGTGTTTCGGCAGCAAGGTCAGGAGCGGCAGTCCGCCTTCGCCCTTCTCGCCGCCGGCGGTTGCCTCCACTGCGAACTGCTCCTCAAGCTTGGCGGCTCCTTGCAGCAGTTGTAAGGGCGCCTGGGAGGCCGCCATCTGCGTCAGCTTGCCGACCAGCACTTGTTTGTGCTCCGGCACGTACATCATGACGTCGTTCTGGGTGACGTAGATCTCTTCCACGTTGGGCTCCCGGTAGTCCCAGCGGAGCCGGCCCGGCTTCTTGATGTACATACGCCCGCTGGACGTGATCGGCGTGGCGAAGCCTTCGATCTTGGTAAACTGCTTGAACTCGGCTTGCAAGTCCCTTGTCTGCTCGTAGCGCGCCTGCAGTTTTTTCACGACCTCCTTCACGTCCTTCCCATCGTCCGCCGCCAGGTAGGGTGCAAATATCAGAGCAATACATGGCAACAGAGCATAGGCCACAGATAATGAACGCCAAGTTTTCATCTTGATTTTAAAACTTCACAAGCGCATGGAGGGGTGGCCGAGCTTGCATCGCGAATCGCTGAGGGCCGGGATACCGCACTTGCTGAGCAGATGCGGTCCGCCGCAGGCGGACGGCGAGGACTGTTTGAAGTTCCATTCAAGCGAAGCTCGGGATGGAACGAGTTCCGCAGCCGAGCCGGGTACCCGTTGCTCCAGCAGTTGCAACGGGTGATGAGGCTTAGTGCGGTCGGTTCGAAGCGTCTGAGCAGGGCAGGCTCGGCCATCCCGCTTCATACTTCATCCTCCCCCACCGGCCCGCGGCGCACCAACACTTCGCGCCGCCCGTCACGGCCCGCCGCCCCTACGATGCCTTCCTCCTCCATCTGCTCGATCATGCGGGCCGCCCTGGGGTAGCCGACGCGCAGACGCCGCTGGATCAGCGAGGCGGAGGCCTGGCCGGAGGACATCACCAACTCCTTCGCCTGCTCATACACCTCATCCTTGGCTTCTTCCTCCTTTGCCTCCTCCTGTCGCAGCGACTGCAGCTCCTCACTGTAGCTCGGCACCGCCTGCTTCTTGATAAAGTCCACCACTTCCCAGACATCGTCGTCCGCCACGAAGGACCCGTGCAGGCGGGTGAGCTGGCCGGCCCCGGAGAGGAAGAGCATATCGCCGCGCCCCAACAGAGCCTCGGCGCCGTTGGCGTCCAGGATTGTGCGGGAATCCGTCTTGGACGAGACTTTAAATGAAATCCGCGCCGGGAAGTTGGCCTTGATCAAGCCGGTCAGCACGTCCACCGAAGGCCGCTGCGTGGCCAGCACCAGATGGATTCCCGAGGCCCGAGCCATCTGGGCCAGGCGCGCGATCTTTTCCTCCACTTCCTTGGGCGCCACCATCATGAGATCGGCCAACTCGTCGATCACGACCACGATGTAGGGCAGCGGCGAGGGAGGCGTTTTCGGCGCGGCGGTCGAGCCGAGCGGCTGAACCGATTCCGGTACCGCGCTCTCCCCCGCCGACAGCCGAGCCTCTTCGGACAGAAACTCCACGGCCTGTTCCGCCGGCTCCGCTTCTTTCTTCTCGGCTGAGGCCGGCAGGACACCCTGCGCCTCCGCCACCAGCCGGTTGTAGGCATCCACGTTGCGCACGCCGGCCTCGGCTAGCAGCTTGTATCGCTGATCCATCTCCTGCACCACCCACCCCAACCCGCGTGCCGCTGATTTGGCGTCCGTGATCACCGGCCGCAGCAGGTGCGGAATGCCATCATAGGATTTCAACTCCAGCATCTTGGGGTCGATCAGGAGCAGCTTGACCTCGTCCGGTCTGGCTGAGAAGAGAAGGCTCATGAGAATGGTATTGAGCCCGACGCTCTTGCCCGCCCCGGTCGCGCCGGCCACGAGCAGGTGGGGCATGGTCTTCAGGTCGGCGGTGGCCGGCTGGCCGAAGATATCCTTGCCCAGCGCGAGGGCCAGCTTGGACCGGCCCTGGGCCTTGACGAAGGATTCGCTGGTCATCACTTCCTTGAGCGACACGGTCTCGCGGCACCGGTTGGGGACCTCGATGCCCACGACCGATTTGCCCGGCAGCGGGGCGACGATCCGAAGACTCTCGGCTCTCAGCGCAAGGGCCAGGTCGTCGGCCAGGTTGACGATGCGGGCCACCTTCACCCCCGGCGCCGGCTCGAACTCGTACATGATGACGACCGGGCCAGGGTGGACCTCGGTGACCTTTCCCTCGATCCCGAAACTCAGCAGCGCCCGCGTCAAGACCTCGGACTGAGCCTTCAGCTCTTCATCGCTCATCCGATCCATCGGACCGGAGGGATCGCTCAGCAGCTCTCCGGGATCCGGCAGCACGTAGCCCATCGTCGCCACCCCGGCTGCCACAAGGGGTCGTTCCTCTTCCTCCTCAGGCTCCACGACCGCAACAGACTTCTTGGCAGCCTTCTCCTGACTAATAACGGCCGGCGGCTGATCATCATTTAGCGGCACAGGCGTCGCCTCCGTCCGCGCCATCTCAGCCGGTTCGGCAGGACGGTTGATCTTGACCGGCTTCGGCTTTGACTTCTTCACCTTCTCCGGCCGCTCTGCCCGCTCAGATGGTTCGGGCAGAAGAGCCAACGTGACTTCCTGCAGCATGGCCCACCAGCCGGGCGCCCGCTGCCAGAGCTCGGCGAGCGACATGGGCGTGGCCAACAGGAGTGAGACGACCAGCCCCGCCAGGATAAGGATGTGGGCGCCGGTGCTGGCGAAGTAGCTGCGCAAGCCGCCGGCCAGGATCTGCCCGACCGTGCCGCCGGCCATTCCGCGGTAGACCCAGCCGCTGGCGAGGGTCGGCACGGCAACCATTTCGAGATGGAGAAGGCCGCTCAGAAACAGGAGAGCCGCCAGAGAGCCGGCGGCGCTGCGAAGCGTGACCGAGAGGGCTCCTTCGACGAAACAGCGGGCGCCCAACATCGCCAGCAGGAAAGGCAAGAGGTAGGCCCCGCCTCCGACAAGCCAGAAGAGACCGGCCGCCAGCGTGGCGCCCACCGTCCCGATCATGTTCTGGGTTGCGGGAGGAGAGCCCGCGTCAGTGGGGTCGGAGGCAAACAGGAGGCGATCCGTCGGCGAATAAGAAACGAGGCTCAGCAGCGTCAAGAGGCTAAGAGTGATCAGCAGGACGCCGGTCACTTCATGTTTCAGAGGGGAGGATTCACGAGAAGCCGGGCGGGCGTCGCCGCGCTTCGCCGTGGTGGATACACCCATGCGCGGCATGGTAGCACAGCAGAAAACCGATTTCAAAGCGAGCCACGACCGTTCCCCGCCTCCGCCGACCTAACCCAAGGCATCGGCGAGGGCGGCAAACTCCTCGATCGACAGGGTCTCGGCTCGCCGGGACGGGACGATCCCGGTGCGCGCCAGCGCCTGGGCGACCTGCTGAGCAGGCAAGCCCTCATCGCGCAGGGAGTTGGCGAGGGTCTTCCGCCGATGGGCGAAGGCGGCCCGCACGGTCTTGGTAAAGCGGGCTTCATCCTCCACCGGAACGACAGGCTGTCTTCGCATGACCAGGGAGACGACGGCTGAGCCGACGTCCGGCTTTGGGCGGAAGCAGTTCAGCGAAACTTGAAAGGCGAGGGACGTCTCAGCCGCAACCTGCGTCAGCACAGACAGGATGCCGTAATCGCTCGATCGGGGCGTTGCCACCAGCCGTCTGGCCACCTCGGTCTGGAGCATCAGGACCATCCGGTCGATCCGCTGCCTGGCTTCCAGCAGCTTGAACAGGAGCGGCGTGGACAGATAATAGGGGAGGTTGGCCACCACGACCGTCCCCTCGGGCAGCGACGCATAGGGAAATTCCAGCGCATCGCCGAGCCTGAGGTCGAGATTCCGACAATCGCTAAGCTGATCCTGCAGGTAGTCTCCCAGCTTCTTGTCCAGCTCGACTGCGATGACCCGTCTGGCCGCCGCACAGAGAGGTCTGGTCAGGATCCCGCGCCCTGGTCCGATTTCCAGGACTGTCTCCTCAGGCTGTAGTCTTGCCAGTGCCACGATCTTGCGGACAATGTTGGGATCAACCAGGAAATGCTGGCCAAGGCGCTTGAGGGGAGGAGGGGGGGAAGAAGGCATCAGTGATGAGTTATGAGTGATGCGACTGCCGAACTCGCTCGGCCAAGGCTGTCAGAAAATCCCGGTAGACTTCCACATTATCACCAAGCTCTTCCAAAAGATCGTTTGTAAAAGAGGGGCCCGTCTGGATCTCTGCGAATCGCTTGGCTTCCTCCTGCCCCACATGCTGGGCCAACAAGGGGACCAGCCGCACCTTCCACTTGGCCACGCGCTCGGCCCCCGCCACCGTGTTGAGGTCCTTCGACGCCCGCAGGAACAGTTCATCCAGTTCTTTGATCTGCGCCTGGATGAAGTCGAGCGCCGCCTGTTTACTGTCGGACATCCTGGCTGCTCCTTTCAGCACATCTGACAAGACGTGCGATCACCGCGCTGCCGCCAACCGCGCCGCGAGTTTCATCGCTTCGAGCAAACTGCCGGGATCAGCCACACCCTTGCCGGCGATGTCGAAGGCGGTCCCGTGATCGACCGAGGTCCTGATGATCGGCAACCCCACCGTCAGGTTGACGCACCGGCCGAAGGCCAGCAGCTTCAGCGGGATCAGCCCCTGGTCATGGTACATGGCCACAACACCGTCATAGTCACCGCGCACGGCTTTCCCGAACAGAGTATCGGCGGGGAGCGGATCGCTCGCCTGGATGCCGGCCTCCCTGGCGCGACGCGATGCGGGCAGGATGTGATCTCGTTCCTCATCTCCGAAGAGGCCCGCTTCGCCCGCATGGGGATTCAGGGCCGCCACGCCGATCTTCGGTCTCGCCACGCCGAAATACTCCCGCAGCGCCCGATCTGCAAGACGAATCGCCCTCCCAATACGCGCTTGCGTCAGGGCCAGCGGCAGGCGTCGGATCGCCACATGGGTCGTGACGAACATGATCTTCAGCGGCCCTCCCAGGATCATCATCCCGACCTCGTGACTCTGGGTGAGGTCGGCCAGGAGTTCCGTGTGCCCAGGGTAATCATGTCCCGCCTTGTTGATCGCTTCTTTGTTGATCGGCCCCGTGACGATCGCGTGGATACAATGGGCTCGAGCCAGCTCGACGGCCTTGGTGATGAAGGCCACGGAGGCAGCGCCGCACTGTTTCGATATCCTCCCCATCGGGAATCGGCCCAGCGGCCGCTCCAGCGGGTCCAGCACCGGCAGCTCGTCCCGACGTCCCAGTTGGCTGTCATGTCCCTTGACCGCAACCGTCCGAAGCGGCAGACGGAGGGCTCGCACCGTCCGCTCCATCACCTGCTTCGAGCCGATGACCATCGGCCGGCATAGCCGGATGACATCGGGCCGCGCCAGGGCCTTGGCGATCACTTCCGGGCCGATGCCGGCCGGATCACCCATGGTCAGGCCGAGGATCGGCCGCCGGTCAGCTTGTGGCATGAATCTTATCAGCCCCCGTACAAAAAGGCGGTAAAGCCCACATAGAGCAACGCGCTCCCGCCCAGCAGCCAGGGCCGCCAATGACCGCTCCAGAGCAGTTGCGTGAAGCTCAACCCCACCGCCAGTAAGGCGAGGCCCATCGTGGCGAGCGCCGAGGGCGTCAGAGTCCATTCTGTCCCAATGAGACCGACCGACACGGGAAAGGTCCCCTGGAACACCATCGCCCCCGTCACGTTGCCGACCGCGAGGGTGTCCTTCTTGCGATAGAGCCAGAGGAAACTGTTGGACATCTCCGGCAGCTCGGTCGCCAGCGGCGCGATGAGCAGAGCCAACAGGAGCGTCGAGACATGCATCACTGCCGCCATTTCCTTGGCCGCCGTCACGAACAGATGGGCACCGCCGGCCAGCCCCACCAGCCCCACCAGCCCTTGCAGGCCGATCAGGCCGTAGGAAGGCCTGGCCGATTGACGGGCGAAGAAGAGCGGATCGAGGGCCGCCTCCTCTTGATGCGCGCCGGAAAATTTCAGCTTGACGTAGAAAATATAGAGGGCAACCAGAAGCCCGGCGGCCAGGTAGTGCAGAGAACGGGAAGGCAGGAATGCGCAGGCCATCGCCAGGCCGTAGGCAACCAGGAAAAACTGCAAGTCGATCCGCACCTCCCCGTAATCCAGGTCGAAGGTGGGACCCCGCTTGCCGAGCCTGGCATAGAGCAACAAGAGGCCGGCCAGCAGCGGAAGGACGAGCGTGCTGAGCATGAAGGGCGCCCCCAGGATTGCGCCCAGACCCACTTCCGTCCGCTCCTGGCCCGATCCAAAAAAGATCGCGATAACCGGAATCGAGGTTTCCGGCAGCGTCGTGCCCACCGCAGCAAAAACGCTCCCGATCGCTCCTTCCGGCACTTTCAACCGCTTGCCCAGCCATTCGATCCCGTTCGTAAACAGCGCACAGCCCCCCAGCGTCACGACCACGGAGGCAACGAACAGCAGGGTGTAGAACAGAATCATCATGGGTGACGAGTGACGAGTGACGAGTGACGAGTTCTGCCCCTTGCCTTTGCGAAGGCGAGCATCGCCTCCTCCATGATCTCGCGCACCGGCCGCCCCGTCTGCTCCGCGATCTTCTTGCAATCCCGATACTCGGGCGCCGCTTTGACCCCCTGCGCTCCTGTTCGAGCCACCTTCACCCGAACGACGCCGCTTCTGGTGCGGACCGTCTCCATATGACGCGGCAGGACCAACCGGCCCACTTCATGCAGCCTGACACCCAGCGTGGTCGTTTCCCGCATCATGACGCCGACGACCGCCTCGACCTTCTGGCGAGGAGCCAGGGCCGCCAGCAGAACTCCCGGCCGGCCTTGCTTCATGATCACGGGGGTCAGCGTGACATCCAATGCGCCGGCGACGAAGAGCCGGTCCATGACTGTGTCGTAAACCTGGGGGTTCAGATCGTCCAGGTTCGTCTCCACCTGCACCACCGCATCCGACTCGCCGGACGAGAGAGAACCGGACGTCAGGAATGGTTCGCCGAGAAACACCCGCAGCACATTCGGCCATCCATCCAGGTCGGCAGTGCCGGCCCCATAGCCGATCGTCCTCGGCCGCATCAGCGGCAGAGGTCCGTAGGCCTGCGCCAGCGTGCTCAGGATCGCGATGCCCGTGGGAGTCGTCAACTCCCTGGTCGGACCGGCGCTGAAGACGGGCACCGAGCGGGCCAGGGCCGCGACCGCCGGCCCCGGCACAGGCAGGAGCCCATGCGCACTGTCAATGGTCCCGGAGCCGAGATTCACCGGAGACGCGGTCACTCGCTCAATGCCGAGCAGGTGGCAGCCGAGCACCGACCCGACCACATCCACGAGCGAATCCACGACTCCCACCTCATGAAACTTGACCTGCGTAGGAGCCACCCGATGGGCGATGCCTTCGGCTCGAGCGAGCCGTTCAAAGACTTCTCGCGATCGGTCCTTCACCGGCGCCGGCAGCCGGCTCGACCGGATCGTTCGGTGGATCGCGTGGAGCGACAGAGGAGATCGGAAGCCGTCCCGGATCACCACCTCCACCTTGGTCGCATGCAGCCCGCCCCTTGAGACCCTCTTCGACCGCAACACATACTCCCCCGCCCGCACCGACGCGAGACCCCGGACCAGTCCCTTCAAGGGCAGCCCCGCATCCACCAGCGCGCCGAGCACCATGTCTCCGCTGATCCCGGAGAAACAGTCAAAGTGAAGATGGGTCACTGAAAGTCCTTCGGTTTCACGGCTGGATAAACGGGCTCATCTTAACGTAAGCCTTCACCGGACAGCAATCGACAATCAGACAGAAGCTCTCAGCGTTCAGCATTCAGCTTATTGAGCGAAGACTGCGCGCTGAACGTTTGTTGACAGTCAGGATGCCCTGTGCTATCCACGGGCCTGCCCTCAGCCGGCTGGATGAGTGGAACAACCGTTCGCCGGACCTGGGCCCTGTTCATGATGCACCCAATTAGGTCAGAAGGCCCGCCGGCGGCTTCATCGACCAAATCAGGTAGATACTCCCTGGCCTTGCTGGCAAGCCTGATTCTGTGCCTGCTAGGCCTGTTGCTGGAAGACCAGGCGGAAGCGAAGCACAGGCATGTCCAGCGGCCCCAGCCGGACCTTAAGATTCTCTCGATCAGTTCCTCGCCCGCCGCCTATTCCACGCAAACCGGCCCGCTCGACTTTTCAATCGAGGTCGAACTGCCCAAGGATCTCGATGGCGCCACCATCTTGGAAGTCTCCTCCTTGATCAGTTCTCCATCCAAGCGGTCCATGCGATTCCTTTCAACTCGCCGACCGGTGGGAACTCAGGGCCAATCCTCTTCTTCCGCTGTTCAGGCTGCCGAGGCCCAACTGGGGGTCAAGCCCCGCATGGCCGTGACGCTGACATGGGACGGCACGGACCAAAGCCGGCAACTGGTGGACCGCGGAAGGTACCACTACGAAGTGCGAGCGAAGCTCCTGGCTGCCGGAGAGAAGGGACCCAGAACCCAAATGGTGTCCTGGCCGATGCGCGGCGTCGTCGAAGTGAAATAAGGCATGGCAAGGGGCCAGAGGCAAGAGGCGAGGGGTCGGATCATCTTCCCTCTAGCCACGAGCCGCTCGCCGCTCGCCATTTTCAAGCCCGAGTATATTGATCCGGTGCGCCAGACATCCAGCGCCGAATCCGTTGTCGATGTTCATCACACCCACACCGGACGCGCAGGAATTGAGCATCGTCAGCAGGGCCGCCAGGCCCCCGAAACTCGCCCCATAGCCCCGGCTGGTGGGCACTGCAATCACCGGCCGGTCCACCAGCCCGCCGACCACGCTGGGGAGCACCCCGTCCATCCCCGCTACCACCACCAGCGTGCGAGCTCGCAGCAGTCGGTCGTGCCGCGTCAGGACACGGTGAATGCCGGCCACACCTACATCATAGAGTACCTCGACGTGGCTGCCCATTGTCTCAGCCGTCACCCGCGCCTCTTCCGCCACCGGAATGTCGGCGGTCCCCGCCGTCACCACCAGGATATCTCCCTTGGCCTGAGGCCTCCGTCGTTGCACCACCAGGCAGCGTGCCAGCTCATGATAGACGGCCCGCCGATCGAGCTTCGCAAGCGCGCGGGCCACGTCAGGCTCGACCCTGGTTGCCAGAAGAGGCCCGCCCTTTTCCAACAGGCCCCGCGCGATGGCCAAAATTTGCGCGCGGGTCTTGCCTTCGCAGAAGATCACTTCCGGAAACCCTTGCCGGATCGACCGGTGATGGTCCACAGAGGCAAAACCCAGGTCTTCGTAGGGGAGGGTCCGTAACCGCTCCATGGCTTCCGCCACAGCGAGCTTTCCGACCCGCACCTCTTTCAGCAGCTTCTTGAGGAGATCATGATCCATCGAAAGTCCGCGAACGGAGAGCCCCTCGCTCCTTAACCCGCATTATTCATGAACGCTTCTGCTGCAATCGCGGATTCGCGGCTGCGACAAGCCTACCGGCGAGCGGGCTCGCCGCTTAGTCCCTCAACGTACTGTTTCAAGTACGCCTCGGTCCTTCGCGGCTCCACGCGCCCGTCTCGCTTCGCGACTCCACAATTCCGCGACGAACCGTCACGAATAATGCGGGTTAGGTTTCCGCTTCTGCCTTGGCCGACCGTTCCATCAGGTCCGCCACGGCGCGCGCGCAGGGCTTACCCTCGAACAGCACGGCGCAAACTTCCTGGACGATCGGCATCTCTACCCGATGTCGCGCCGCCAATCCCTTCGCCGCCCGCGCAGTGCGCACGCCTTCCGCGACCGCGCGCATGTCCTTCAGAACGGCCTCCAGCCGCTCTCCCTTTCCGAGCCGGACCCCCACCGCGTAGTTGCGGCTCAACGGACCCGTGCAGGTCAGGACCAGATCCCCGACACCGGAGAGTCCGTGAAAAGTCCTGGGATGAGCCCTCATGGCGGTGCCGAGCCGAATCATCTCGGCCAGGCCCCGCGTGATCAAAGCCGCCCGCGCATTGTGGCCGAGCCCCAACCCATCGACGATGCCGGCGGCCACGGCCATCACGTTCTTGAGCGCCCCGCCCAGTTGCACGCCCAGCGGATCATCCGCCCGGTATACCCGAAACAGCGGGGTCATCAGCCACGCCTGAAGCCGGCGGACCAGTTCGTCGTCTTCTCCCGCCAGGGTCACGGCCGTCGGCTGTCCCCGGCAGACTTCAGCCGCAAAGCTAGGACCGGACAGAACCGCGAGTGAACGATGGCAAGCGGGCGGCAGGGTGTCCTGCATGATCTGAGTCATTAATTTGAGCGTCTCTTCCTCGATCCCCTTCGTCGCGCTGACCAAGGGGACGGGGACGGACAGCAGAGGACCGAGTTGTCGCAGCACCGACCTGGCTGCGTGGGACGGCACCGCGAAGATCAGCCACTCCACTCCGCGGACTGCCTCCGCCAGAGAGACGGTCGGCGTGACGGAAGACGGAATCGCGACTCCCGGCAGGAACAAGGTATTTTCCCGCTTGTCACGGATGGCCGCAACCACTTGCGGCTCGTAGGCCCAGAGCCGGACCAGGGCGCCCTTCTCAGCCAGATGGCGCGCCAGGGTCGTGCCCCAAGCCCCGGCCCCGATGACTGCCATACTGGGGACCGACTGATCGACCTGGTTTGCCTGGAGGTCAGCCATAAACTCCGCTCCCCTTTCTTCGCCGCATCACAAAAGCGCCGGATTATAGGAACCCCCCAGACAGGCTGTCAATCAATGAGATGGAAGAGCTGAAGACCCTGGAAATCGCATGGGCTTCGCGGTACCCTAGTGGTTGATCTCGATCGAGCGGTCATCGTTCAGCGGACCGCGAGGGCATAAAGGGCCATGCGTCTCTGCAACACCTGCGGCCGGGAAGTGCCGGAAGGGAATCGCTTCTGTACTAACTGCGGGACCGCTGTCGCCCAACCGGCTGGGGAGGATCAAAAAAGACCAGCGGGCGCAGCTCCCGGCGCAGAGACGGAAGAGATGAACATGCCGGTGCTCTACCTGATGGTGGGGCTTTTGGTCCTGGCCGGTCTGTTTCCTCCTTGGGAGACCGCTCCCGGCCAACCCCCTGAATTCCTCGGCTTTCACTTCATCCTGACCCCTCCTGAAGATGCCGCAGGCAGGACCGCGGTGATCAGCCGGCTCCTGATCACGATCGAGCTGGTGACGATTGCGATCGCAGGCTTCTACTTCTCCTGGCTCTTCCGAAAGAACGGCTAGCGGCTAGTGGCCAGGGGCTGAGGGTCGGAGTCGGTCTTCTCTTGCCACTTGCCACTTGCCCCTTGCCCCTCACCTCTCGCCTCACTCCAGCGCCAGCGTCAGGCACTTAGCGGACCCGCCGGCCTTCATAAACTCATCGAGCGGAACAGGATGGGGCTGGTACCCTCGGGTCTCCAACAGGGTCATCGCCCTGGGACAGCCGGCCGGCAGGACCACGTGCTTGCCCACACACACGGCGTTGCAGGCGAAGCGAAGGGCCTCCGTTTCGGTCACGACCAGACGGAACGGCTCGCCGACCCGCTCCGCAATCACGGTCTTAGCGTAGGAGTCGAACGCAGTCGGATAATAGAGCAGCTCGCCCCCGCTCAGCGGACAGAAGCAGGTATCCAGGTGGTAAAAGCGGCTGTCCACGAGCTCAAGCGGAATAATCTCGCGGCTGAACAGCTCGCCGAGCCGCACATAGGCGCGGATGTCGCTGCGTTGGCGGTACCCGCCGAACCAGGCGCCCTGGACTGAATCAGGAAAGCCCAGAAGATCGCCGGCCCCTTCGAAATACAAATCATCGTCCAGTTTTTGCACCTCATACCCCTGCTTCCGGAACCAGGCCTCAAAATAGGGCTCCTCACGCTGCCGCTCCGGATGGCGGAACCGGCTGGGCACAGCCCGCCGCCCGCAGACAGTCCCGGCGTTGGCGGTAAACACCATGTCGGGTAGCCCCGGGGCCGGCTTCATCCGAACCAAGACAGCCCCGACGTCCTCCTCCAGCACCTTCATGAGCCCGGACCACTGCGCGCGGGCCCGCTCCGGATTGACCCTATTGGACAAGCGCATCCAGGGGTTGATCTCGTAGGCGACGGAAAAATAGTCGGGCGGGCAGACCAGCAGCCGGCTCATGCCTTGTATCCCAGTTCGCGCGCCAGCTCGCGCAGGAACGAGGCGGCGTCCATGACCAGGCCGACAGCCTGAAAGCTGCCTCGGTCGGCCAGCTTGGTCGGCACGGATGGATTCACGTCCACACAGACGGTGGGGACCGTGGCCGGGAGTAAGTTGCCGGTGGCGATGGACAACAACGTGGACGCGACCAGCAACGCCAGCCCCACGCCGGGGAGCGCCGCCCGCATGGCGGACTGCGCGGCCAGCGTGTCGGTGATCACGCCGGGGAGCGGACCGTCGTCCCGGATCGAGCCGGTCAACACTACCGACACATGCCGCCTCACACAGGCAGCCATGATGCCATCCTGGATCACGCCGGTGCTCACGGTCTGCTCGATACTCCCGATGGCCCGGATGCGGTTGATGGTTCTTAAATGATGCTCGTGCCCGTGAGGCACCGAACGTCCGGCAGTCAAGCCGTAGCCCAGCGACGTGCCGTACAGGGCCGCTTCCATGTCATGGGCCGCGAGGGCGTTGCCGGCAAAGAGCACATGCACGAAGCCTTCCTCGATCAGCCAGGCCAGCGCCTCGCGGCCCCCGGCATGGATGATGGCCGGCCCGCCGGAGAGCAACACTTTGCCGCGACCCTGGCCGTCGCGCAGCGCGCGCATGCGGCGCGCGATGTCCGCAATGATGTGGCCGTGCGGCCGCTCGGCCGAGACCTGCGCCTCCATGAAACCGAACACGTCTTGCTCCTTCGGCCGCTCCAGCGGTAGAACCCGCACACCGTCACGCCCGACGACGACCGCGTCGCCCTGTTTCACGTCGTGCATCGGCACGGCTTTCGCCGAGGGCCGCGAGCGATTCGCCACGATCGCCACATCCATTTCGATCCCCTCCACCTCCACCCACTGTCCGTTCAGCCGAACCTGCGTCGGCAGATGCGTCGTGGCATAGAACTGGTCGGGCAGGATGCCGTCGGCCGGCGCAAGCTCGACCGAGCAGTCCCGCTCTCGCTCCACCGACGCCCCATGAGGCTGGATGGCTTCCAGAATCTCAGCCAGCAATTCAGTCGAGGCGGCCCGCACGACGATCCTGGCGCGTGACGGCTCGTCCCGCGTCACGCCGATCCGCACGTCTTGCAGGTCGAAGGTGCCGCCCATCATGAGGATGGTATCCAGCACCTTCGCGAGGATCAGCGAATCGATAATGTGGCCATGAAGGACGACCGTTTCCTGGATCGTTGCCATGAGGCACCTACGCCATTATCATACCATCTAGCTGGCCGGCCCTTCGACCGCGCTCAGGGCAGGCCCTTCAGCGACGGAGGACGGGCAGCAGTGGCTTCCTGCGTAAGTGGGTGAAGATTACCGGAACCGGTCAATGAAGCGCTGCGTGTCGCGGAGGGCATCCTTGACGATCGAGGAACGGTCGAGCAGTCCTCGGTAGTAGCCCGCAATATGCAGGAGGCGATACAGGCTCTCGAATTCCCGGAGCAAGAGGCCGTTATGCGCGGCGAAATGCCGTTTCAGCGCCGCCCGATATGCCTCCACCGAGCGCGGGAGTTCGCGGGTGGTCACTCCCTTTGCCAGCAACGCCGCGTCAATCGCTTCCAGGACGGCCAAGTACGCAGTCCCGAAGGCTTCACGGACTGGTTTGCGGTCGGTATAGATGTCATCCGCAAGAGGGGCCTGCTTGAGCAGCGCTTTGGCATTCTGCAGATATCGCGCGGCTTCTCTCGGCATGGGGCGCTTCTCCTGAAGTGGTTATAGCAGAGGCGACCCGCACTGTCTACTCCGCGTATCCGGTTCCTCCCCCTCACCCTCCCCCTCTCCCCTTAGCAGGGGCGAGGGATTTTTTCCATGATTCCCTCAGGCGAATGTTCGTCGCATAGCAAAATCTCCACCTGAATTTATCGCCACTGGTATTCAGCGGATGACAATGGCCTTCTGTTCCTTCCGCGCGACGCGGCACAGATCGATCAACCGTCCGAGCAGCGGTTTACCTTCCTTATCCACAAAGACGTCGTAGAGGCTGGAGTATCGCCGTTTGGAAGTGGCCAGCCGGCCTCGCCAGTGAGAGTCAAAAGGCTCGGGGGGAAGTCCTTTAAACGCTTCCGCGATCGTCTCGAGCTCCCCTTGGAGTTGGTCGAGCTCCTCAACCTTCCATTCATCAGGTTCGAAGCGGCGCATAAAAACGGGGTACTTGGAGCCAAACGCTCCTTCTTCCAACGCATCATGGATGCTGTCCCGAAAATAGTAAAAGTCGTCCACGCTTCCCGTGGACACCGTATTCAGCTTTCTGCCCCCGCTCTGAATGTAGAATTCCATCGTTTTACTAAGGAGTCTTCGCGCACCGGATGCCATAGCGGCTGACTCGTCCCTCCGGCGAAGCGTTGGTCCGGAACGCTGAGCGCAGGTAGTTCGCGATATTGCTCCACGACCCGCCGCGGATCACCTTAGAAGAACGGGATCCCGGCGACGCGGACTCATGGAAGCCCTCCTGGTTGATGCGAGATGGGCTCAGAGAACAGTCCAAGGCTAGACCAACTGAGCACACTTCTGAGCACACTTCGCAAGGATTGTGGCGCAACGCACAGCCGGACGCAATACGCCCTGTAGCGTAGAGGACCTCCACGTTCCGCCACCGGGGTTCCGTCCTCACAGCCGTCCCTGGTCGTCGCCTTTCATCAACTCTCGCAGCAAGCTCGTGGCATAGGCGCCGGGAGGCAGCGCGAACGATAGGTGCAGCACGTCACCTCGAAGAGACCAATCCAGGTTCTCGATCTTGACCCGGAGGGCGCGGCGCTCGCCGCGAAAGCCGCAGTCCTTGGCCGCAAGGCTTAGGGATTCTGGCGTGGCGCCAACGTCGGCCACAACGGCCCGCTCGATCTCGCCCGGCTCGCCGGAGGCCCAGGACGCCCGCGAGCCGAACAGCGGCCCGGTGGGGCTGATCGCAAAGGCGTCGGCCCGCGGCTGTTCCACCGCCGCATCCTCCACCGAAAAGCAGGCGCCGTTGTCGTGCTTCATCGCCCAGTCTCCCGTCAGCACCCGGTCGATCCGGTCGATGCGACGGGCCAGGATTCGGTTGAAGAGATAGGACTGGTAGGCATGCAGGTACCAGAGGCGCTTGGACCTCGGCATCCTGGCTCGTCGCGCCCCGTCCAGGAGCAACGCGGCGCCGATCTGATAATTGAGCCCTTCCCGGCCTTGCCGCTGCGGACCGAAGTAGTTGGGAAGGCCGCGCCGGGTCAGCTCCGCCATCACCAGCGGCACCGACTCGCCCGCGCAGGGATGGAGACCCCGGACCACGAGGTGAAAGACATTGCCGGCATGATGGCCGGTGCGCAGGCGGTTGCGATGGCGCCCCAGCACTTCGATTGAGAGAATCCGCTCGTCCTGGTTCAGCTTCGAGACCGACTCGGGCGGGGCTCCTTGCACCGACACCATCTGGGTGGTCACGGCGTTGGCGTCCTTGAGCCCCGCCACACCGATGCAACGGGCCTTGACCCCCAAAGTGGAGGCGAACCGCGCGACCATTTGCGGTGTGGAGAGCCCTCGTTTGGTCACGCGGAGGTAGAGGTGCTCTCCCGAGCCGCAGGGCAGGTAGAGGGGCCGCTCTTCGACCCGGAAGTCTTCCGGGGCCATTCTGACCCTGCCCCCGATGCCGGGTACTGCTGCGGTCAGAACCGGCAACGCCGTGTCCGTCATGGTATACTGATCCATCATGAACCCGCTCTTGATCCGAACCAGTTTCCAGGCCTGGCTCCCTATCGTACCATTGCTGGCCGGTTTTTGGCTCCCGGTTCCGACCGGGCTGGCGGCCGAGCCTCCCGACGCCACCAACGGGTTCGGCCCTTTCACCGCCCACATCCAGCGGCAGATTCAGGCCGACAAACGGGTCTTCGCCGTCGCCCAGGTCTGCACAGAATGGTTCTACAAGCAACAGCGGAAAAAACCGCCGAAGCCCGGGGTCCAGGGGGTCGTTTTCAGAGCCGGCCTCCAGCCCGGAGGAAAGGTCCTGGAGACCGCCGAGTGCCAATCGCGATACCCGGGTGGAATCGATGCGGCGCGGGAAGACTTCAGCCGCACGCAATCCTCGCTTGCCCTGAGTCTCACCTTCTACGAGTTTGCCTTGGTGGGAGATCGTAACGATGACGGGCGTTACAGCACCGCCGAGCTCAAAGATATCCTGGAATCGTTCGGCCTCATGTACGAGAGGGGACAGCCTCCCGCCGTCCACCTCGCCGTCCTCAACGCCCAGTTCGACATGATCCGCAAGGCCGGCGGGCTGGATACCCTGATGACCAGCATGGGCCTTCTCTACGACAAGGGGTACCGGTTCACCAGCCTGGATCGGGCCGCCCTCAATCGGGTTTCCGAATGATTCAGCTCCCGCTCTGCTGGCCCAGACGGCTTCAACTCGCCCTGGCCCATCGGGTCTCCCTCCCCCTGCATCACTTCTTCCGCCTGCTTCCCGGTTCCGAAGTCGGCCACAACCGCGTGGAGGTCACCAACATCGAGTGTCGGCACACCCCCTTGGCCGGGCGCCGGGCGGTTCAGATCAGCGACCTGCATTTGGACCGTTACCATCCCCGCCATGATGCCCTGCTTGTGACGATTGCCGGCCTGCGACCGGATTGGATCTTCGTGACCGGCGATCTCCTGACCGTCTCGGAGGGGCTCCCGCACCTCTTCCGGTTCCTGGCGGGCCTGCGCAGCCTGGCTCCCGTCTACCTCACCCTGGGCAACCATGACCATTACAGCGGCGTCCCCTTGCACCGGCTCAGCGAGCTGGCGGACCGGCACAAGCTGCACCTGCTGGTCAACCAGGTGATCTTTGTTCCCACGGAGGGAGGCGAGTTGGGAATTGTCGGGCTCGACGATCCATCCCTGCACCGCGCCGATCTCCGGTGCATCCCGCCGCGCGCGCCGGGCCGCTTTACCGTCCTGCTGGCCCACGCCCCTAATGTACTCGACCACCTGGATCATCGGCACGCCGTTGATTTCATTCTCTGCGGCCATAGTCATGGAGGGCAATGGCGCCTCCCGCTTGTCCACCCCTTCTGGCTGCCCTACGGGTGCAGCGGCAGGCCGGCAGGCCATCATCGTCGAAACGGGCACCAGCTCTATGTCAATCGCGGGCTCGGCTGGTCGATGCTGCCGATTCGATTGAGCTGTCCGCCAGAAATCGTGGTCATCGACTGGACATCCTCCTGACGTCGCTCGTATCTCGTTGCTCATCATCAGTAACAAGTTGCAAGTGGCCACGTGACCAAGTTGGACTTGCCACTTGCTCGCTTGGTCACTTGTCAGCTTGCTCCATTTGTCATTGGCACGCTTCACGGTATTCGCTCCAACGCCTCGCGCGCCCGGCTTCGCACTGTTTGGTCCCAGTCCTCCTGCATCACCTCTTCCAGTTTCTTTCTCGCTTCGCCCGCCCTCATTCGTCCCAAGGCCAGGGCAGCGCAGGCCCGGACATAGGCATGGTCATCCTCGAGGGCCGACAGCAGCAGTGGGAGCGCAGCCTTGTCCTGGAGCACCCCCAGATGGCTGGCCGCCATACCCCGCATGCGATGTTGCTTGTCACCCAGCGCCGTTTTCATGGTGGTCATGAACAGGTCCCGCAGAGACGGCGCGACGCGCTCCAGCCCTGTCAGCCTGTAGCCGTTCAGTTCGATCAGGGCAAAGGCCAACTCCAGCCGTTGTTCGTTTGCGGCTGCCTGCTCGAACCGGGCGATGAGACGGTCCCGTTCGGCCCTGGCCTTGAGGCGCCGTGCGATCTTGGCTGCCGCCCACCAAAGAAGCAGCCCGGCCGCCAGGCCAACCAGCGCGATTGGGATGATGTGCTCGACAAAGGATTCTTTGATATCCGGCGGGATGCGCTTCCAGACCCAGACAGCGGCGACGATCACCCCGACCAGCAGAAGGATGGCCGTCAATCGGGCTTGCCCACGTTGAGATCGACCGGTTGCCACGGCCGCATCATACCTCACCTTTCCTTCTTTTTCTCCCCTGTACTATTTTCCTCGTGAAGGAATAGGCGCCTGCGGCAGCGCCATCGCTTGACAGTCATTCTAACTAGGACTATTATCCGCGCTGCACATGGACTTGCCGGACTTCAAAGACGATCCTTACTTGAAGGTGCTGCGGCCGCTGGTGGAAGCCTACCTCGCATTCTGGCGGGAAGACAGCCGCCACATCCGGTCAATGCGTCTGACCCCTTCCCAGTTCGACGTCATCGCCACGCTGGGCGACACGGAGGGGATGACCTGCTCGGAGCTGTCGGCCGCCACGCTGGTGACCAAGGGGACGCTCACCGGCGTGCTGGACCGGCTGGCCGCCAAGGGGTTGATCTTTCGTGATGCCGTGGCCGGGGATCGGCGCTGCATTCACATTCGCTTGACGGACAAGGGCCAGGCCCTGTTTCGCAAGACCTTCGCAGCCCACGCCTCCTTCTTGCGCCCGCGCTTCGAGCGGGCTCTGACGCAAAAAGAGGCGGAACAACTCCAGACTCTGCTGTTGCGCATCCGCGACAGTTTTCAGAAACCGCAAAGCAGCCCACGTGAGAGAGTCACACCCGCTTCACCGATGGGTCGGCTACGGTGCGGACAAGGAGAAAAATGATATGCTATTACCCGGTCACTCCCTTCGTCTTTTCTTACCGGCAATGCTCCTGGCCGTGTCTTACGGCGTGTATGCGGCGGCCGAACCTGTGATGCAGTCGAACAAACCGGGCAAGCGAGCCGATGCCGCTGCGCTTGAGCGCGGGCGCTACCTCGTCAAACTCGGTGGATGCAACGATTGCCATACACCGGGATATGCCCAGTCCGGAGGCAAGATCGATGAGAACCAGTGGCTCGTGGGCGACAAGCTCGGCTGGCGCGGGCCATGGGGCACCACCTATGCGTCCAACCTCAGGCTCTACATCACAACCCTGTCCGAGGACCAATGGGTACAAGTCGCTCGCGCCCTGCAAACGCGCCCACCCATGCCGTGGTTTACGCTTCGCGGTCTCCATGAGCGCGACCTGCGAGCGATGTACAAGTTCATCAAACACCTTGGGCCGTCTGGTGAACAGGCCCCCTCATATCTGCCGCCTGATCGGGAGCCTCCGCACCCGTATGTCCAGTTCCCGCAACCTCCGAAATGATTCGCGAGAGAACGAAATGCGATTCCGCATGACTTACGAGCCGATCACGGTCATCGCCCTCGGCCATCCCGGCGACCCGGATCAACTTCCCGACAAGCTGCGCCAACCTAAACTGGCCGCGCGAACACGCAAACCGATCGGCGAGTTCGTTTTCAGCGGCCGTTGGGGTCAGAAGTCGAAGCTCGCCTGACCATGCCCATTTCCAAGGCCAGCATCCCCCGACATCGCTGCGAGTGGGGCGTGCCGACTCACAACGACCGCAAATTGTTCGAGTTCCTGATCCTAGAAGGTGCGCAGGCCGGGTTAAGTTGGGAAACAGTTTTGAAGAAGCGCTCAGCCTAACGGAAAGCCTTCGATAACTTCGATGCGAGAAAAATCGCCCGATACAGCCGTCACAAGAGAAAGCAGTTGCTCGCCAACCCGGGCATCATCCGCAACCGGCTCAAGATCACCTCTGCCGTTCAGAACGCGAAGGCCTTCCTCGCCGTCAAAAAAGAGTTCGGCAGTTTTGCTGCCTACATCTGGCGATTCGTCGGCGGGCGTCCTATCATGAACGCGCGGCACTCACTCAGGCAGATCCCTGCCCGCACGCTGGAATCCGATGCGATGAGTAAGGATTTGAAAAAACGAGGATTCAATTTCGTGGGTTCGACCATCTGCTATGCGTTCATGCAGGCCGTCGGCATGGTGAACGACCATGTGACCACTTGCTTTCGTTACAATAAGACATGACCCAGCACGTGCGTTCTTGAGAAACCGCAGGATGATAAACAACCTCACCCTTTCACGCCCATCGCGCGTCACGCGTCACGCGTCACGGTTTCCATGCACCTGACCATCCTCGGCTCCGGCACCAACGTTCATCCCACGCGGGCGGCGGCCGGGTACCTGGTGCAGACTGACCAGACGCTGCTCCTCGATTTTGGCCCGCGCACGCTGGGCAACCTGATGAAGCTCGGCGTGAACAGGCATGCGCTCCGCTATATTCTCTTTTCCCACTTCCACGCCGACCATTTCGCCGACTTTATTCATTTCTTCTTCGATGCCGTCTTCTATTCCAAGTTCGTCGGCAAACGGCCGGACCTCACGATTATCGGCCCGCGTGGGACGAAGAAACTGTTCGGCCTTATGCTGAAGAATTTTCCCGGGTTCAATGCCGGCGCCTTTCGCGTGACGATTCGGGAGGTCGCGGACCGGAGCTTCCGGATCGGCCGTGCCAATATTACGGCCCGCACGGTCGAGCACAGTCAACGGCTCCACTGCCTCGGCTATCGGATTGAATATGGGAAGAAGGTGCTCGCCTACTCAGGAGACGCTATGTACTGCGATGGTCTGCTCCGCCTCTGCCACGGAGCGGACGTCGCAGTTCTGGACTGCTCGTTCCCGGCCAACCGGCCCGGTCCGAACCATCTTCACGCTGGCGACTGCGGGCGCGTGGCGCGCGAGGCCAGCGTCAAGCGCTTGGTCCTCTCGCACTTCTATCCGATCACGGAACGGTTCGACGTCAAGAAGCAGGCGGGCCGCTTGTTTAAAGGGAGGATTACGATGGGACGGGATTTGATGCGGGTCGTGCTGTAGCGCGGCGCGACTCGAACGGATTCGCCTTTAGCCCGCATTATTCATGAACGCTTCTGCTGCAAACGCGGATACGCTGTTCCGATGGACGTGCTCGCCACTCAGTCGGTCAACATACTGTTTCAAGTATGCCTCCCTCCTTCCTGGCTGCGCTTGCCCGTCTCACAACGCGTCTGCGCGTTTTCGCGACGAACCGCCATGAATAATGCGGGCTAGCCGCCCTGGCATTGTTCCTGACTGCCGCCCGTGGGACCTTCCAACGCCTCAATGAACCGGCCCAGCCGGGCCCCCTTCACCGGATCGTCCAGCTTCTGGTAAATGGCGATGAGGTTCTTCACGATCCGGACCAAAATGGCACGGGTGGAGCTTTTCTGCAGATATTTTTCCTCGAAGCCATACCCGGCCTGCGTCAGGAATCGCGCGCAGTCCTTCTCGGTCAGCAAGGCCCCGCCGTTGAAGCAGTCGATGAAGATTTTGTAGCGTTCCGAGTCGAACTTGACGAGGAAATGACCGGGCATGCCGATGCCCGCCACCGGCAACCTCAAGCGACGCGCCACCAGCAGGTAGATGACCGACAGGCTGATCGGGATGCCGGTCCGACGCTCGAGCACCCGGTTCAGATAGCTGTTGTCCGCCTCATAGTAATTCTTGGTATTGCCCCGGAACCCCTGTTCGGCGAACAGGTACCGCCCCAGTGTTTTCACCGTTTCCTCACCGGACACCCGAGGTCCCATGCGGTCCCGGACCTCAGCCGCCATCGCATCGAGCTGCCTGGTGTAGATTCGCGCCTCCAGGCTGGGATAGGCGTAGCGGGCGATCAGGAACGCGCCGGCTTCCAGGTCGATCCGATCGTCCGGCCTGGCCGCCAGGTCGCGAAGCTCTTCCTGCAGCCGGCTGCCTCGGATCTCATCGAGGACCTCCTCGATCCGCCTGGCCATCTCCGGTTGCTCGATCTCAGCTTCCTGCAAGAGGGGAACGGCCGAATCGCCGATCTCGACCAGCTTGCCGCTGATGGTCTTGACGATCCGCTCGTTCTCGTCGGACAGGAGCTTGATCAACGCCCGAATCTGATTTTCACCGGCCTGCGTCATACGCCGTCCGTCTCGCGTATCTCGTCGTCAGTCACACGTGGCAAGTCCCAAGTGGCAAGTGCACAAGTGACCAAGTAACAAGGGCCCGAAACTTGTTTTGGCTACTTGCAGCTTGTCAGCTTGGTCACTTGTCAGCTCGCTCCATTTGTCATTGGCCCGTTTCACGTTTCACGTCTCTTTCAACCCATTGCCCGGCGGAACGCTTTGGCACTGCCGTACAGGCAGAGCGCGTCAAAGGCCACCATGATCACCACAACCATGGCGACGGGACCCAGCGCGGCAGCCCAGCCGGACAGGATCAACGGCCGGACCGCGTCGATAGCCCAGGTCATGGGATTGAACCGGGCCAGCAGGCTCATCCAAGCCGGCATCGCCGATAAGGGAACCAGGGCCGAACTCAGAAAGATCATCGGCAGCGAAAGAAACCCGAGCACGGAGAAAAAATCACCGTGGCTCTTGACCGAAAACGCCAAGGCCATCGAGATGGCGGTCAACCCGACGCCGAACAGCAGGCCGATGAGCAGGATGACCGCTACGCCCAGAAAGCCGGTGGCCGGACGGACGCCGAAGAGAAAGGCAACGCCCAGGATCACCAGGACTTGCAGGCTCGTGATCGTCATCACGAAGAGAAACCGGCTCAGGATCACGGAAGTGCGATGGATCGGCGTCGACATCAGCCGCTCCAGGAAGCCGTTCTCCTTGTCGAAGAGGAGATCCACCCCGCCCGCCAGCCCGTTGTTGAGCACCGTCATCACCACCACCCCGGCTGCCAGAAAGCTGATGTAGGTGGGCGCCTGGACCACCTGCGTATCCGCCGCCCGCTGGAAGAGGTTGCCGAAGAAGATCAGCCAGAACAGCATCGGCTGCACCAGCGTGAACAGCATGCTGAACTTCTCGCGGCTGAGCCGGCGGACCCACCGCATGGTCAAGGCACTGATTTCTTGAAGATATTCGCGCATGAAATTCGGTTAAAAGTTTTCAGTTATCAGTTCTTAGTTTTCAGTTCTCAGATTTTAAACTGATCACTGATAACTGATTACTCTTCAGCCTCCGGAAACTCACTGCGGATCGCGTGACCCGTGTGCGCCACGAAGACGTCGTCCAGCCTCGGACGGTGGTACTCGATGAATTCCAGCCGACAGGCGAGACGGCCGGCCGCCTCCAGGACTGCGGGCAAGGCCTTCTCCGGAGACTCCACCCTGATCTCCAGGCCGGTCGGTCTGGTACTGATCGCCCGGATGGCCGGCAGGCCCTTCAGAGCGGAGGCCAACAGCTCAACCCGTCCCATGTCGGCCTCGCCTACGGTCAATGACAGGGTGTCCCCCCCCAACGCCGTTTTGAGCTCGCTGGGCGATCCCAGCGCTTTGATACGTCCTTCGTCGATGATCGCCAGTCGATCGCACAACTGATCCGCCTCATCCAGGTAGTTGGTGGTCATGACCACCGTGATGCCCCGTTCCCGCAGACGCCGGATATACTCCCAGATCCGCAGGCGACTCTGCACGTCCAATCCCAATGTCGGCTCATCGAGGAAGAGGATCTTGGGGTTGGGCAAGAGTCCACAGGCAATGTCCAGCTTGCGTTTCATGCCCCCCGAATAGGTCTTTGCCGGCAGGTCGGCCTTGCCCTCCAGATCCACGAGCTTCAAGAGCTCAGCGATCCGGCGGCAGCTCTCGTCTTTGGGTAGGTGGTAGAGATCGCCGAGCAGGAGCAAATGCTCCCGGCCGGTGAGGAAACGATCGATGGCCCGCTCCTGCGGCACGTAGCCGATCAGCCGGCGGACCGCTTCGGCCTCTCGGACCACGTCGTGGCCCAGCACCGTGGCCTGGCCGGTGGTCGGACGCAAGAGCGTGATGAGGACACGAAGCGTTGTGCTCTTACCGGCCCCGTTGGGCCCCAGCAGCCCGAAGATCTCTCCGGCATAGACTTGGAAGGAAAGATCCTGGACGGCTGTGACGCCGTCATAGACCTTGCCCAGCTTCGAGACGTCGATGGCGACTGCCCGGCCCATCATCCCCATCCTTTTACGCGTCGCCTTTCGCGCCACCGCGTTCGTCGAGCTTGAACTGGATCAGGTCGCGCAGCCGGCTGGCCCGTTGCCAAAGGCCGTCGGCTTCCACGAGAAACTGTTTTTCAAGAGGAGTCAGGTCCAAGTAGGTCGCCAGGCTATTGACGAGCACTTCGTCATCGACATCAGGGCGAACCAGCCCCTGCCACTGATGACCGTCCTCGCAGGAGATCAGGTACCGCTCCAGAGCGCGGACCAGTTCCGTTCGCACGGATGGCCCCAACGGCGTATCGGCTTCGGCCGGTTTCAAGGCCACTCGAGCCTCGCGGTAGCCTCTCTCGAAATATTGCTCGCGCACCTCGAATCGGTGCAACCCCTGAAGAAGGATGTTGTAGCGGCCGTCCGGCAAGGGCTGCACGCTGACCAACCGCCCAACGCACCCCATCTCGAAGATGGGCGGGTTCCCGTAGTAGTCCTGCTCCCACCCTTCCTTGAGCAACACCATCCCGATGCACCGTCCGCCGGCGGCTGCATCGGCCACCATGGCCCGGTAGCGAGGCTCGAAGATATGCAGCGGCAAGTACATCTTCGGGAAGAACACGACGTTCGGAAGGGGAAAGAGGGGGAACCGCTCCGGCACGCGGAACAGGTCTTTGCCGGGAGGAGTCCGCTCCTGCTCGATTTGCATGCTTCACGATAGCCGAAGGTCCCTCACTGTGTCAACTGCGCGTCGGCTCCCTTCGACGACCAATAAATTGCTCGAAACCCTCTCCAGCAGAGGAGATTTGCGTCCTCGCCTCCCGCGTGCTATAAGCCTCTCCAGGAGAGGATGACCTCAATCTCGTGGCTGGGAGGCTCTGCATTCAGGCCGTGCCCTATGGGATCCCCAACCGTCCGCCGCATCGGACAGCCTGGCCGGCTCGATTCAGCCGACACGTTGCGATCGGCGTCTGTTTGACCGCACACCTGGCCTTGGCCGCTTCAGCCCCTGCCGGAAATCCCGCGGCAGGCAATCCCCCTCTCCCTCCGTCTGCATTCCGACCGGCGCTCGCAGGATATCCGTATCACTTCCCGTTCGACCACGGATCTCACGACGAGTTCCGTACCGAGTGGTGGTACTACACGGGACATCTTTCCACGAAACAACACCGGCGGTTTGGGTATCAACTCACCTTCTTCCGAAGGGGCGTGGACCAGCCCTCGGTCAACTCCAACCCCTCCCGCTGGGCGATGCGGCACCTCTACTTGGCTCACCTGGCCTTGTCGGATCACGAGCGGTCCCGCTTCCGCTACGCCGAAAAGGTGAGCCGGGCGGGCATCGGAAAAGCCGGCGCCGAGACCGGGCGCCTGCATGTCTGGATCGACCGCTGGAGCGCTGACACGCCGTCATCGGAACAGGATCGCCACTATCTTCGGGCCTCGGCCGAAGACTTCTCGCTGGACCTCACCGTGACGTCTGAAAAATCCCCGATCATCCACGGCCGGGCAGGGGTCAGCCGAAAGGGTCGCGCGGTGGAGCAGGCCTCCCACTACTATTCCCTGACCCGCCTGGCGACGACCGGCACCCTCGTCGTGGAGGGGGAGATCATGGAAGTCGAGGGGACCAGTTGGATGGACCACGAGTTCGGCTCCGGCGACCTGGGGGCCGATCAAGTCGGATGGGACTGGTTCAGCTTCCAACTGGACAACCGGACCGAGTTGATGTTCTATCGGTTGCGCCGTGCCGACGGGACGGCTGATCCGGCCTCCAGCGGAACCCTGATCCTTCCGGATGGACGGTCGCAGCACCTTCTGCTGTCGGACGTCCGGATCGAGCCGCTGGATTACTGGACCAGCGGCGCGAGCGGCGCCCGCTATCCCAGTCGCTGGCGCTTCTCTGTGCCGACGGCCGGCCTGACCTTGGACGTAACTCCCAGGCTCCCAAATCAGGAGCTGATCACCCAACGCAGCACTCAGGTGACCTATTGGGAGGGGGCCGTGGAGATCGCCGGCGCGCTTCGTGAGGCGCCGATCGCCGGACTGGGCTACGTCGAGCTGACCGGCTATGCCGAGCGGTTTAGACAGAAACTATGAGTCGGCTCCTTGTTCGCGACAGACCGCTCGCCACCAACCGGCCGCCCCTCGCATGTGTTGCCCTGCTGGCCCTGCTTTGCGGCTGCGGCAGGCAGAGCGACACCATCGTCTCGATCGCGCTGCACCCGACGAACCAGCACATCATGTACGTGGCGACGAACGAATCGGTCTACAAGACCAGGGACGGCGGCGACACCTGGGAACGGATGGCCACCGACTTGAGTACCTATCGCGTCATTACCCTGGCCCTGGATCCGAAGCGTCCGGCCTCCGTCTACGCCGGCACGATGGGGGACGCGGTCTACAAGAGTCCGGATGGAGGGCAGCGCTGGATTGTCCACAATGCCGGCCTCAAAGAGCATATTTCCGTCGTCAACCAATTTGTGTTCGATTCTCGTGACAGTGAGACGGTCTATGCCGCCACGACGGTTGGGGTCTTCCGCACCACGGACGGAGGCCGCCTGTGGGACGAGCGGATGACGGGGATGAAAGAGGTGCATATCGTCTTCAGCCTCGCCATGGACCCGACGAGGCCCCACGTCTTTTACGCAGGGACCTCCGGGGGCGTGTACCGAAGCGCCGACGCGACCGCCACCTGGCAGAAGATCAACGAGGGGCTCATCCCCGCCGAGATCCTGGACGCCTCGCTGGCATTAGGCGTGAGCAGTCTGGCGGTGGATCGCCAACATCCGGACACGGTCTATGCCGGCACAAACAAGGGCCTCTTCAAGAGCGCCAACAGGGGTGAGTCCTGGGTGCGTATCGGACAGTCCATGACGGATCAGTACATCAGTTGCATCGTGATCGCCCCGGACGACACCGCCATCCTGTACGTGGGAGGACGAGCCGGTATTCAGAAGAGCGTCGACGGAGGACAGACCTGGCAGGTCATGAACGAGGGGTTGGCCACCACCAACATCCGCACGATCGTCATGAGCCCGCTTGATTCGCGCACGCTCTTTGCCGGCACCAACGGCAGCGGACTCTATCGGAGCCGCGACGGCGCGAAAAGCTGGGCGCGGGTGCCGCTGGCTTCCAAAGAAGAAGCGACCGCCCCCGCCACCGGCGGGTAGGAGTCAGGCACAGATGACGACGATTGTTCTCGTCAGGCACGGAGAGACGGACTGGAACCGCAGCGGCCAGATCATGGGAGAGCGGCCGGTGCCATTGAACCGGCAGGGAGAAATTCAGGCGACCAGGCTGGCTTCCCTGCTCAAGAGGCGACCGGTCGGCGCCATCTACTCCAGCCCGGTGGCCCGGACCGTGCAAACGGCCGAGATCCTGGCTCAGACGCTGCACGTGCCGGTGAGGACCGATCCAGGGCTCACGGAGATCGGGGTCGGGCAATGGGAAGGGCGGTTTTGGAAAGACCTGGCGGATGAACTCGTACGGCAGAACTTCTATCGCAATCCGCTTGAGGCACGCCCTCCCGGAGGGGAAACGCTCCGCGAGGTCCAGACGCGAGCCGTGGCAGCAGTCGAGCGGGCCAGCGCCGACGCCGCCGGCCCCCTGCTGGTCGTATCCCATGCAGACGTGGTCCGCGCCATCCTGGCCCACTACCTTCGGTTCGACTTGCAGACGGTCCGCCAACTACGCATCGACCATGCGTCCTTGACCGTTTTCCAGCTCAATGGAACCACCGCGGACCTTCTCTGCCTGAACTATCCCCCCGACCTCAATTCCCTCTGGCCAGCCGGCTGAAGCGGCGCCGCTTCCGATTCGTCCGTCGTTCTCAGGCCCCTTCCTTCCCGCCTTCCGGAGCATCCTTGCCGTGTCTGTAGCGGCTCCTGAGATCATTCATGCCGTCGGACAGGACTTTCCATTCTTGCGCTGTCAAGAGTTCCTTCATCTTGAACCGCATAACCAGTATCTTGCTTGCGGAGCGCATGCGGCTGTTGTTCATTTCGTCCAGAATCTTCGTGAAGTCCTCCGGCGTCGCTTCATAGTCGGCGTTCAGCTCGTAGAGTTTGCGATGGTAGTGCCGATTCTGCCGGGAGGTGTGCTTGACCTCGGCGATGATGTCCCCCACGATGGCTTGTACCTGCTTGGCCTTCTCCTGGTCCTGCACTGTCTTGTCGATCAGCACCGTCATTTCCTGGGCCCCTTTCTCGGCCGCATACTCGCCTCCGCGACCTGGATAGTCCATCCCATGATGGTGGGAGCCGCAACCCGCCGTCACCATGATGGTTGCCGCAAACAGTCCCGCGAGCAGTGGTGCTTGTTTCATTCGTTCCTCCTCTCAGCGTGGATCATTCTAACCCTCGCGCCGGCCTCACGATAACATAGGCCGATTCCGATTTCGAGCATTCGGAGACAGCTTTTCCCCCGCACGGTTCAGTAAGAAATTCCCGGTCCTGACCGCTGGATGGGCCTGTTTTCCATCAAATCAGCCGCTTATGAAACCGCACAACCTCGAATACAAGCCTTTGAAATTCACTGATCTTGCGAATAGAACACGAGCGGAGTACAGGAGTATTCTTGTAAATCGAAGCTGCTTAAAATTTTCTTGACAGCTCTTCTAAGCTCTGCTACAAAGCAAGCATGTTCACAAGGGGTCTTGCTTGTGGAAGAATTGAAAGACATATTGGTCGGCCTCGAACAGCGTATCAGCGCCTATAAAAACCGCCTCCAAGAGCTTGAAAAAAAGCGCGCGCGTCTCGAAGAGGAAATCGCCACAATTAAGAAGTATCTAGAGTTGGCAGAAACCCTGTATCGCGTTGAAGCCGACAAGGCCAAGCTTGCCAGCCTGTCCAGCCAGATTATTACCGACGACAAGGCTCCACGACACCTCCCCGTCGATGTCACCGATCAGTCCAGAGAAATTTTGCTCGGGCGCAGCAAATACGTCGCCATGAGCGTCCCTGAGGCGGCGCATCAAATCTTGCGAGAGGCGCGTCGGCCCATGCATGCCAAGGAGCTATTACAGCGTCTGATTGAAGGGGGCATGCCGATCAAAGGGAAGACCCCCTTGACGTCGGTCGCCACCTCGCTGAAGCGCGATAAACGTTTCAGAAAGGTCGGGCCCAATACCTTCGATGCGCTCGAAGAAGTGTTGACGAAGGCTGTGTAGGATTGCCGAGACCCCCAACCCTGAGTCTGTGAAAGGAGGTGAGCGCTTTGGCGACGAAGAAGGCGAAGAAGAAAAAGAGGTAACCCCTCCATGATTACGGCGCCGGACGTAAGGCCACTTGCGCCCGGCGCCTCTTTTTTATTCTCCACGGTCCTGCCGACTGTCCCCCGGCTTGCTTTCACGGAAACAAGAGTCAGGAAGGCTTGTGCTGCTTCTTCAAGAAGCGGCACTTTCGAGGGCGCTATCGCGTGGAGTCTTAGGCTGCGGGAATCGCCTGCAGCGCGGCGCCCTGCGCAAGCGCATAGACAGGGCGAGAAAACGGTGCGGAGGCGGCAACAGAGGCTTGATCGGCGCTCAGCAAGACCCAGCTATCCGGCTGTGCGAGAATCTTCTCCACCAATTTTGTGTGGAGCGCGTGGCCTGAGCGATCGGCAATGAGGTGCCCGATGAACGGAATACCTAGCAGCGCCAAGTCGCCGATCAGATCCAGGACTTTATGGCGCACGAACTCATTCTGGAAGCGAAGCCCTGACGCATTGAGAATCTCCCGATCCGACAGCACGATCGTGTTATCGAGCGATCCGCCCTTGGCCAACCCCTTGGCCCACAGGCCTTCCACTTCTTTCAGAAATGCGAAGGTGCGGGCGTCCGCAATATCTTGCTCAAACGCGGCGGTGGACCAGTCGTACACGTACGCCTGCTTCTTGATCATCGGATGATCGTACTCGACCGAGCACGTGATGCGGGGAGTCGCAGAAGGCTCGATGATCACACGCCGACGGCCATCCGTGACCTCGATCGGCCGCATAATTTTCAGGTACGGCTGGCGCCGCTCTTGCGCAACGACCTCGGCATCGCGAATCAGCCGCACGAATGAGTTGGCGCTTCCGTCCATGGCCGGAACTTCTCCGCCGTCCAATTCCGCGAACACGTTGTCAACTTCCAAACCGGCCAGCGCGGCCAACACATGCTCGACCGTCTTGATCTGCGTCCCGTCGACGCTCAAGGCCGTGCAGAACTCCGTCGACACCAGGTGACTGATCGATGCGCTCAACGACACCGTTCCACCCGTCTGATGCCGCACGAACACGACGCCGGTATCCGGCGGGGCCGGACTCAGCGTGAGCGTCACCGGCTGCCCCGTATGGAGCCCTACTCCCGAACAGGTGATTGAACGACCGATGGTCTGTTGCTGGCGCATAGTCTTTATTGCTCTAAATAGACCAAGAGAAGTTTAGCAATGACCATGCCAACATTCCCACATTCATAAGTTTTCACAAGATATTGATTCTCAATGAAATAGTTTGAAGTTGCGGCTAGAAATTATGGCTCCGTGTTGCCAAAACGCAACAGGTGTGGCTTTTAAGCAGGTGCCTTCCTGTTGGACAGATGATGCACCACCCTTTCTCGCTCAAACTAAGATCGGCTAGAAACCGGAAAAACTGTACCCTAACCGGAGCAACTGCGACACAAGAGAGGCCCGCACTCGAACGGGTTTGCCGTGGGGAAAAAACTGGTATGCCTGAAAGTTTTCAGTCATCAGTTGTCAGTTCTGGTTTTCAGAAACCGAATACCGACAACTGATCACTGCCACTTCTGCCTACGGCCTCGGGTTCAGCTCGATCAACCCCTTACGGATCGCCAGGATGGCTGCCTGCGTACGGTCGTAGACTTGGAGCTTGTGAAAGATATTGCGGACATGATTTTTGACGGTCTTCTCGCTCAGATCCAGGCTGTTGGCAATCTCCTTGTTGGTCTTCCCGTCGGCTACGAGCCGCAGCACGGTGATCTCCCGCTCGGTCAAATCGTGCTCCACCCAGGCCGGCTTCTTGCCCTTCCGCTGCGCCAGCAGTGAAAACTCCGCCAGGATTTTGCTCGCCACGGACGGGTGGATCAGAGATTCTCCGCGATAGACGGCCCGGATCGCCGCCACGATCTGGGCCGAGTCCGTATCCTTCAGCAAATAGCCGGTTGCGCCCGCCCGCACCAGATCGAAGATGTACTGTTGCTCCTCATACATCGTGAGCGCGATAACGCCGATGTGGGGGAACTCCCGCTTGACGATGCGGGTCGCCTCCACGCCGCCCATCCGCGGCATGCTCACATCCATCAGGATCACGTCCGGCAGCAGGGATCGCGCTTTCTCGACCGCCTCCTGCCCATCCTGCGCCTCCCCCACCACCTCAATGTTGTCCTTGGTCTTCAGGATGGCGGCCAAACCTTCCCGCACCACCCGGTGATCGTCCGCAATGAGCACCTTAATCCGTTCCATGGAGCTCCGCCTCCTTCGTCGTCAGCGGCACCTCGATAACCACCCGCGTGCCGTGCCCCTTCTTCGATTCGATCAGTCCCTCTCCGCCTACCAGGCGAGCCCGCTCCAAGATGCCCCTCAAGCCGAAATGGTCCCACTTCTCGGGGTCCCGCGCCACCGCCTCCACGTCGAACCCGATCCCGTTATCGCTGATCGTGGCCGTCAAAACATCGCGGCCGATAGCCAACTGGACCGCGACGCGGTCAGCCTTTGCGTGCTTTTGCACGTTGCTCAGCGCCTCCTGCACGATGCGGAACAGGAAGATCTTGGTGCGCGGAAACAGCATGGTCTCATCGCCGGATACCGAGAATTCGGTCTTGATGTGGTATTGCGTATCGTACGACTTCAGATAGTTTATGAGCGCCGGGATCAGATCGAGCTTGTCGTAGTGGAGCGGACGCAGGTTGAAGATGACCTGGCGGGCCTCCTGGATGGCCAGTTTCAGTTGCGCTTTGGTCTCCCGCAGCGTGGCCTGGCAGGCCTTCGGATTTTTCCGGAGGAGCTCCTGGCAGAGATCCAGCTTGAAATTCACGCCGGCCAGGTTTTGCACCAAGCCGTCGTGGATCTCGCAGGCGATGCGGGTGCGCTCCTCGCTGACGGCCGCCCCGGCCTCTTTGACATAAAGCCGGTAGAGCGATTGGTATTTGCTGAGCGTCCGTTCGATCTCGGCCGTGGCCCGGATGCGGGCTTCGATCAGTTGCCACATGAACTTCGCGCTGGCGCCCCCGATCACCGCCACGCCCATGCGGTGAAAATCCTGCAACACCTGCCCCACCTCTGCATTGCCGGTCACATCGATGATCAAATCGACGCGCTCCATCTCCAGCAGCTCGCGGTAGTCGCGCGTCACCGGTACCTTGAGACGGCGGGCCAGCGCGAGGCCGGGCGCCTGGGGATTCACCTCCGCGATCCCCACGATCTGCACCAACGGATCCCGCGCGAAGATCTCCATCAAGGCGGTCCCCCCGCGGCCGGCCCCGATGATGGCCACGTAGGTCGCGGCGGTCGGCGGCCGTCTCCGGACCGAACCGGCTTTCATCCGCCCGGACTGTCGAGCTGTGTGTTTCGTTGCCGGCACGCACCGCCTCGCACGCGACGGGTTCGGAGAACGGGTCAGCTTGCCTGAGCCAAAACCGACGGCGAGCGGAGAGGAAGGAATGATGAAAACGGACGAGGACGGCCTACTTCTCCCGCCGCTCACGGGCCAATGCTTTCAGCTCGTCCATGAACTGATCGATGTCCTTGAATTCCCGGTAGACCGACGCAAACCGGACGTATGCCACCTGGTCCAATTGATGGAGTTCCTTCATCACTTCTTCCCCGACCGCCGTGCTCGGAATCTCGGTCTCCCCCATCTCCTGGATGCGTTTCTCGATCCGATCCGTCACGGCCTCGATCGTGGCGGTGCTGATCGGCCGCTTCTCACACGCTTTCTTGATGCCGCCCAGGATCTTCATGCGATCGAAGGGTTCGCGCCGCCCGTCTTTCTTCACCACCACCGGCAGGCTTTCTTCGACCCGCTCATAGGTGGTATAGCGGCGCTTGCAGGCGAGGCACTCCCGGCGGCGGCGAATGACCTCGCCTTCCCGGGCCGTCCGCGAATCTACGACCTTGTCTTCGTCTTCATCGCAGAAGGGGCATCTCACCGGCGGGGCATCCTCATCAGCCGCTTAACCTGGCGTCGCGTCGTAGGGGTAAAAGATCGGAAACCGGCCGCAGAGGGCTTTGGCCTGCTTGCGGACCTCCCGTTGCGCCCGCTTATCCTGGGGCTTCTGCAAGACACGATCGATCAGTCCGACGATCTCGCCCATCTCCGTTTCTCTCATGCCGCGCGTGGCCACGATAGGCGTTCCCAACCTGATCCCGCTCGCGACGGCCGGCGGCTTCTCGTCGTAGGGGACGGTGTTCTTGTTGACGATGATGCCGGCCGCGTCCAGCGCCGTCTCCGCCTCCTTGCCGGTAATCCCTTTCGCGCTCAAATTGACGAGCATCAGGTGCGTGTCGGTGCCCCCGGACACCACGCGGTAGCCGCGCTCCGTCAGCCCGGAAGCAAGGGCCTTGGCGTCGGCCAGCACCTGCCGCTGGTAGGTGTGAAACCCCGGCGACAGGGCTTCCTGCAGCGCCACCGCCTTGGCCGCGATCACATGCATGAGCGGCCCCCCCTGCGTGCCCGGGAAGATGATCTTGTCCACCGCCTTGGCATGTTCCGCCTTGCACATCACGATGCCGCCGCGGGGGCCCCGCAGGGTCTTGTGTGTGGTGGTCGTCACGAAATCCGCGTAGGGCACCGGGCTCGGATGGAGGCCGGCGGCGATCAAGCCCGCGATGTGGGCGATGTCCACCATGAGGTACGCACCCACCGACCGGGCGATCTGCTGGAAGCGGGGGAAGTCCAGAATCCTCGCGTAGGCGCTGGCGCCCACCACAAGCATGCGGGGCCGGCATTCCTCCGCGATGCGCTGGACTGCGTCATAGTCAATTTGCTCGGTCTGGCGATCCACTCCATAGAAATAGGAATGAAAGAGGATGCCGGAAAAATTCACCTTGCTGCCGTGGGTCAGGTGCCCGCCCTGCGCCAAGTCCATGCCCAGGATCGCGTCCCCCGGCTTCAGCACCGACAGGTAGGCCGCCATGTTGGCCTGCGAACCGGAGTGCGGCTGCACGTTGACGTGCTCGGCGCCGAAGATCTGCTTGGCCCGCTCGATTGCGAGCGACTCCACCGTATCCACGTGCTGACAGCCGCCGTAATAGCGGCGACCCGGATAGCCCTCGGCATACTTATTGGTCATCAGGCAGCCCTGGGCCGCCAGGACCGCCGGGCTGGCAAAATTCTCTGAGGCGATCAGCAGCAGCTTCTCCTTCTGGCGCTTTTCCTCTTTCCGGATCGCCTCGAAGACAGCCGGGTCGGTCGCCTTTAACGCCTTCATGGAGCCTACCGCGTTTTTCATATAGAAGTTTGTCGTGTTAAGTGTTCAGTTTTGAGTTAGCCGGACATTCATCACTCACAACTCACACTTCACCACTGTCTTGTGGCGCGTCCTGTTTCTTCACCACATGGATCGAGACGGTGGCGGTCACGTCCCGATGCAGCTTCACCGGCACGGCAACGGTGCCCAGTTCTTTGATCGGGTGCGTCAATTGGATCTTCCTCCGGTCCACCGTGAAGCCCTGCTCGGCCAAGCCCTCGGCGATGTCCTTGACCGTCACCGAGCCGAACAGCTTGTCATCCTTCCCGACCTGGGCCTGGATGGTCACGGACACGGCCGACATCTTCTTGGCCAAGGCTTCGATCTCCAGCTTCTCCTTCTTGACCTTCTCCGCCATCACCCGCTTGGCATGCTCCAACGCCTTGACGTTGCGGGGATTGGCTTCCAACGCCTTCTGCCGAGGCAGCAGATAGTTCCGCGCAAAGCCGTCCGAAACGTCCAGGAGGTCTCCCAGATGTCCCACCCCTTCCACATTCTCTTGCAGAATCACCTTCATAGTCATAACCCCTTCTGTTAGAAAGCAAAAATCATACTGACCGCCAGAGGAAAAGTCAATGAACAACCAAGCGTAGGCGCAGCTTCAATATATTTCCCCTCTATTCGAGAGGTGGCCAGGCTGTCCTAGACTGCGCGCGTCATCACCCGTTGCAAAGCCCATTGCAACTGGAGGGCAATGGGCGCCCCAGCAACGAGTACCCAGCACCTTTCGAAGTGTGCGCGCTCTGCGAGCACAGGGATTATGCAGGTCGGCCGCCCATACCACCTCCCTGCTGGACTGTCTGCCGGTCCTACGTTAAGATGCCCGTCACCATGAGAGCGCTGTTCCTCCTGCTCCTGCTCGCCCTTGCCTTTGCCGGCACAGGAAACGCGGAAACCTCTATCGTTGGAGACGGGACCGGCGCGGGCGGCACGGGTCCGGCCCCTGCCACGGGACCAGACCTGTCCTCCTTGAACATCCGATTGAGCAGCCGCGCGATCCGACCGCCCGACGAGGTGGTCAAAAAGGCGGTCTCATTGGAAGGGATCAGAGTTGCCCGACCTGTGACCGGCGAGCCGACCAGGGCGGTGATCCTGGAGGACGATGCGCGCCAGCGCGTGCTCGTGCTCTCGCTTGCACCGGATCAAGCGAACAGTGGAGAGGGCCGGATTCAGGCCTACCTGCTTGTTGACATCAACCTTGAAAGCCGGCTGCCGCAGCTCATCGCCTGCAGCAACCAGCGCCGTTGCGCGGAGGACCGGACTCCCGGTGTCGGCGGGCTCGGCTGCGTGGCCTTCTGCCTGGTCGAAACGCTGCGCCCATGAGCTCTTCCATGATGCTGCCCCATGAAATTCATTGACCTGCTCCACCACTTCTCCCACCAACTGGATCAAGAGCGGGCCCAAGCAGCGGGGCGCGGACTGGACGCTCCGATCCAAGCGACCAGAGGCCGCAGACTGTCCACGGCTGGCACCCTGCACCTCTATGCCTTCGACGTGCCCCGTGGGGTCGCTCTCAGTGAAGATATACCGGTCACGGTCATCCCTCCGAGCAGTCAGCAGGAGCCGACGGAAGGATTCATCGTCGGTCGCGACGACACATCCATCCTCATCCAGACCTTTGACGCCTTCGGCCAGCAGGTCGAATCCGCGACCATCGTGCCGGACACGACGGCTTTTTACGATCATGCGGCACGGCGGCTCTCCGGGATGGCGGCCAAGGCCGACACCTATACCCTGGGACCGGCCGAGCGTCTTGTGCCCTGGCTGGCTCCCGGTGGCCAGGGGGCCGACCAACGACCGCAATCGGCCGCCGCCACCTCCGTCTTCAGCACGATCTGGAACGAAGACCGCGCGGCGCGACGGACCGCGCTCATTGCCCAGATCATCGAGCTGGTGCGCGCCAACAAACGTCTGCTCCTGATCAGCCCGACCCATCGGGCATCGGATGACATCCTGACGGCCCTCGCCCGAGCGATGCGCGCCGCCGGCCTGTCTTTCAAGAGCCTGCTCTGCCGTTATGAGATGCCGCTGCAGCCGGAATTGGCGGGCATCGCGGTGCACGAACTGGGATTTGAAGCGCAGATGCACCAGTTCTACGCCAGGTCCAGGGCTGATAAGGCCGCCCTACGCCGCAAGTATGAGCGATTCCGCGAGCTGACGCCGCTGCTGGCCTATAAGGCGGAAAAACAGCGTGATCTGGACGAAGTCAAGCTGCTCGAATGGCGGCTCCTGACCCAGCTCAGCGAGCTGCAGGGCAAGATCAAAGAGGTCAACGGGACGCTGGCTGAATACGAATCCATCCCGATCTGGAAGCGCCTGGCCATGCAAGCGACGGGAAAGAACGTGCAGTCGCTGGGCGAATACCGGACGATCTACGAGCAGCAGGTGCAGGGCTTGCTCGGTGAGCTGGAAACGGCCAAGCACCGGATCGAAGAGCTGACTCCGGAAGCGGCAATCCCGAAGGATCTGCGGCCGGAATATGCCGAACTCAAGGATGAGATCACAAAGCTGGGCGGGACCAAACAGATCAGGGAACTGTTGGCCGCCGAGGAAGGGACCAACCGGCAAGCTTTCATCCAGAACAAGCGCGTGGTCGCCACGACCGCCGCCCGAGTGGTGTCCGATCCCCTCTTCAACCGGGTCCGGTTCGATGTGCTCATCGCCGAGGAAGCGCCTTTCATCCAAGCCCCATTCCTGCTGGCCTGCGCCGGCCTCGTGCGCGAGCGGATCGTCCTGAGCGGGAACACGAACGACATCGCCAAGGCAGGAGCCTGGGAGGGGGATCGTTACTCGTTATCCGTTAAACGTTAACCGTGAAGGTCGAGTCCCCCACGTTTGGCGAATAACGGATGACGAGTAACGCGACTCCGCACGGCTTGACAGCGTGGAAGACAATCAGTGACAATGCAATCGTCTTATCTTTCAAGGCTGCTCAAAATGGTTTCCAGCAAGGCCGCAAGGAGCGCAGACCCCGAGGCGTACTTTTCGCCGGTACGTTGAGGGGGATGGGCGACTGAGAACGACGCTGGAAGGCATTTTCAGCAGCCTGGAAGTGCCGAAGTGGCGGAACTGGCAGACGCACTAGATTCAGGGTCTAGCGCCCTCACGGGTGTCCGGGTTCAAATCCCGGCTTCGGCACCAGCCCTCTCTGTAGCACTCTTCTTACCGCCCCTGCTTGTCGTGCTTCTCCTTGGCAATGTGCTTGCTGCTGCGGTTCAGGTCCCGCTGTAATTCTTTCCGCTCCTGCTTGGTCACCACCCCGTCTGCTTTCATGGCCTGCTCTTTGGCCCTGATCTTCGCCTGTTCCACTTCCAGCTTCGCGGCTTCTCTAGGAGTCAGCGCTCCACTCGCGACCCCCTCCTGAATCCGCATCTGCTGCTTGTGTTCCCGGCGGTCCGCACCGGGCGTGTCGTTCGGACCGGCGAACGCCCGTACAGCAACAGTCGCCGCCAGCACCACTGCGACAACCACTCGTCCAACCATGATCGGCTCCTTTCGTTCGGAGAGCAACCAGCACACGTTGACTCAAGGGTACTGCCGCTCCAAGCGGAGGTCAAGAAAATGGTTGTCATGGCTGAGGCCAGAGCTGGCGGCTCCGCGCCTCTTGCGGTCCCCCCTTCTTCGGCGCTCTGGAGCGGAAGCCTTCTGGAATTCCCGTAGCCAGGGTTGGCTCAGCCAACCCTGGTGCCGTGGTCAGTTCCAGCTTTCCTTCTCCAGACGCCGGGTGGGACCCACCGCTCCGGCACAGTCGCGCCGCGCTCTGGCCTCTGCCATCTGGAATGATGAAAATGCGGGTGGCTCGAGTGGGCGCCCTTCACCCGTTGCAATCTTGGGGCAACGGGTCCCCGGGCTGCTCGGCGACCCGCATTTTCAAAACAGCTACGTTCGGCAAAGCGCCGCGTGACATCAGGCTGAAACGTCCGCTATACTAGCTCGGATTGTTCATGAACATCTATTGCGGCTGCCGATGTCACTGAAAGAAGACCTGGCCAAAGCTTTCGTCACGACCCAGTCCTTCAAGTGGGACCAAGCCGGCGGGTTCAAGCTGGCCTCCGGGGCCACCAGCCCCTTCTATGTGGACTGCCGGGTCCTCATGGCCCATCCAGGGCCACGACACCTGGTTGCGCAACTAGCCTTCGAGCAACTCAAATCACTGGAATTCGATTGCATCGGCGGGTTGGAGATCGGCGCCATCGCCATCGCCACGGCCATCGCCGACGAGGCCTACCGGGCCAGCCGGCGGCTGGAATGGCGGACCTTCGTCGTCCGCAAGCAGCCCAAGGACCACGGGCTGGGCAAGCTGATCGAAGGGGCGGTGAAGCCGGGCGATCGGGCTGTGATCGTGGATGACGTCCTGACCAGCGGAGGGTCGGTCATTAAAGCGGTGACAGCAGCCCGCGAGGCGGGCCTCAAGGTCGAACGGGCCCTGGTGATTGTGGACCGGAAGGAGCAGGACGGGCGGGCCAAAGTGGAAGCCGAGGGGCTAGCCCTCTTCAGCCTCCTGACCATCGACGACCTCCTCACCGCACATCGCGTGACGGGTGACAGGTGACGTGTGACAAGGGTTGCCCCCTTGAGCACGCCCGGCTTACTTCCCGCAACTCGTCACTCGTCACGTGTCACTTGTCACTTACTTTGCACCTGAACTGCAGCCCCCAGCGCCGCTCAACGACCTGATCCGGCCCTCCAGCGGCGGTCTCCACAACTCTGGTCCGCCCCTTGGCTTCCCCCTCTTTGATGATCGAATAGCGCCCCTTGCAGCGGTCCTCGATCATCGCAATCGCCTCCTGGCGCAACTTGGTGAACAGGTACCCGTTCTCGCCTTTGAATGGGTAGGTGACGACCCCTCCCTGGTCCGTTTCCTGCACCAGCTTGGCTCCTTCGGAGCAGCCAGAACAGCAGACCAGGACAGTCAGGACGAGGGCTCTTGACCAGGGTTTCATGAGGGTCCTATGATAGTTTCGGACGCGCCAAACAGTGCCACTGGAGTTCTCCATCCTTTTACACCAAAGAGGTCGGCCATGAAGCACCGTCGATTCACCATAGGGCTCGTCTCAGCGTCCGGGCTGGCGCTCCTTCTTTTCGTATTGGCGGCCAGCGGCCCAGCCTCGGCCTACCATTCCTTTCTCTTGACCGTCCAGCAACTCAAGGCCGGCCTGGACAAGGCTGCCGGCAAGGGGACCAGCCCGACTGCCAAGGGCTTTTTCCTGGTTGACGTCCGGAGCCCGGAAGAACATGTCACCGGCGTGATCCCCGGCACCGATCTCAACATCGAATACACGGAGATCAAACGACGGCACCGTGAGATCGGCGCCAAGCCGGACGATCACGTCGTCGTGTACTGCCAGAGCGGGCAGCGGAGCAACATCGCGGCGGAAACCCTTGCCGATCTGGACTACAAGCACGTGTACAACGTCAGGGGCAGCATGAACGCGTGGGTAGCGGCAGGCTATTCCGTCGATTCCCCTGATCGCTGACGAAGAACAGTTTTCAGTTGTCAGTCGTCAGGGTTTAGGTTCAGAAAAAGACTGATGACTGATAACTGAGCACCGACAACTGTGTACTGACTACTTCCTCGCAAACACTCCGATCACCGAGGGCAAGGGGATGTGTGCCGTCTGGCTTCCGTCCACCAGCGGCTGCCAGGCTTTAGATTGACTGGCCTCCCCCTGCCTCGGCAGAAGCTCTGCTCCAATCAACAGATCGGATGACGATCCCCCATCCATGGCCATGGCCTGGTGAATCGCAGGCATCCGATCCCTGATACATTCCGCCAGCGCCCGTAGCGTGACCGTCGCCGCGGTCTTGATGAGCAAAATGTGGCCTTCCGCGTCTTCCCCCACGATCATCTGGTGCGCCTGCTTCCCCGCCTGGCGGACCCTCGGCTTGCCGGTCCGATCAAGCAACATAAAGGACTGGGCCGCTTCCCGGTAGGGGGACCGATCGTCGGCGAAGGCATCCGTCGCCAAATCCAGCACGCGCGCTTTTCGCAAGCCTGTCTCAACCGGCTCCGCGACAAACAACCCCTGCCATTGCGGATGCCGCTTGCTCCCCAGCGACCGTCCGTCCTTGTAGAGCAACCCCAAGTAGGTGAAGTCTTCGCGGAAGAGGCCGGCGTTGAACAGCACTACGGCACGGGTCCGCCGCTGCCATTCCTGAATGGTCAACGGAGCCGGCAGGCCCTCATCGCGGAAGTAGTAGATCGAAAACCGGAACCGCTCAGGATCTATTTTCACGATGTAGAGAGGCGGGACTTCGTTGCCGCACCGCTCTCCTGCTTCCCAAACCGTGACCGCCAGTCCGTCCACGATCTGCTCCCAAACGGGGGTTTGTGCAGCCGAGAACTGCGGCGGGATACCCCACCCCCATGCGATCGCAAGAGCAGCCAGAAAGACTCGACTTGGCATACCTGTCACTCACGCGGAGTATAAAGGGGGGCCAGAAGGGCGTCAATCGGCAGACAACGTGATGAGCGCGCCTGCGACAAGAGGTGGGTCAGGACCGAAACTCCCAATACCGGAGCCCGTTGTGTTCCCTGGGGAGCAGCCCGAACCGCTCATCCGGCGGCCTTCCATGCCGCAAGAGATTGAAGAGATCAAACAGGATGGATCGGCTGTCTGCATAGTAGGAGTGACCGGTGAGCCCGGTATCCACCGACGAAGCGTCGATGGTGTCCACGCCGGGGACCACCACCTTCACAGGATTCGTGTCCCCCGCTCGCGGATACCCGTGCATGGTCTTGGACCAGGTGAGGGCCTTGTCCCTGGAGGAGGCATAGAGCGTGATTCGCTCGACCACCGTTCGAACCTCCGGGATCAGGTGCAGGAAAATGTCCGCATCGATGTCCGGCGCCAGGAGCACAAGCTCGTTGAACTGGAGCGTCGCACCCTGTGGAGCCTGCGCCATCTGCCTCATCGCAGAGACCAGAGCCCTGGCGCCCATGCTGTGGGCAACCAGATGGATCTTCTGCGCCCCGGACCTGGCGGCCAGTTGCGTCAGGAAGTCCTTGAGGTGAGGAACCGTCCACTCGACATTGGTTTCGTCGACCAGATACCCGGCCAGTTTCCCCTGCGAAGGCCAGCTATACAGGATCGGAACGCCGTTGAATCCCAGGTCATAGGCCAACTGCGCGGTTCGGCGGGAGGCCTCTTCGAACGTCACGTTGTAGCCATGCACAAACACCAGCGCTTCTTTCTGCTTGGACTCGGCGATTCGGTCGCGGAGGATCGGGAAGAACTCCTCCAGCGGTTTGGGCTTCACGATGGGATGAACATCCAGAGACCCCTTCCGATAATCGCCCGCAATCCCCACCGCGGAGACTCCTAATTGGAGCGGGCCACGGTCTCCCCCATACGGTTCAGCCGACTCTTCCTTGCCGCCTATCCCGCTTGCCCTGCGGTCCGTTGCATAGAGGACCCGCACCAGCGTGTAGTCCAGCAGTTCTCCCCCCGAGGCCTCCATCACCCGGCGAGACATTTCCTTCTCGACGGCCCGACGCTCCACCTGCACAGCCGCCCGGCGTTTCTCTTCTTCAAGCGCCCGGCGTTTGTCTTCCTCTGAAGGGGCTGGCTGTTCGACAGCCGTCGGTTTGGGAACTTCCGCGACCTCGCCCGCGCAGGCCTGGATGAAGAGGCAGCCCAGGAGCCAGAGCAGTACCGGAGACTTTCTCGGACCTGGGAGAGAGGCTGGCCACATTACAGAATGGGCACCGGCTCGCTCATCTGGTAAGGAGGGCACGGTCACAGAACTCGGTTTGTTGATTATCGCTCGACCAGCTTGGTTGGCGCCTGGCTGGCAAGACTGGGCGGGATGATCAGTTGAGGGACTTGCTCGGTGTTGTAGGTCCGGCGGGCAACCCGCTGCACCTGCGGTTTGAGGTACTCGTAGAGTTCCTGGATGTCAATGGCTCCATCCCCGTTCCCGTCCGCATCGCCGCTCATACCCTGCAACGCATAGAACGTGAACAAGCCGTGGCCTTTCTCCTGATCGGCGAGGCTGAGATGACTCCCCGAGGTCGCGGCCAGGACCACGGCCTTGGTGCTGCTCGACAGGCCTTCTACGGTCAGGACCATCGGCCTGGCCCCCTTGGCCAGGACGGATCTGCCGCCGGCACCCGAGAAGCAGGAATCCAACATTACGATGATGTTTCTGGTCGGCAGCTTGTCTAGCGTCTGGTAGAGCCGCTTGAGCGGATAGCCGGTCTGCTCGATGAAGGCCGGGTCCCCGTCGTAGGGAACGAGATAGGCATCTCCCGTCGTGGCCACCTTTGGGGGAAAGGGGAAAGATTGGAGAAAGTCTATTCTTCCAGCTCTACCTTGTCAATCGTCACCCGCCGAAGGGAAGCACCGCAGGCGGCACGGCTGAGGCGGCGGGCGCAGCGAACTGGGAGAACATGAGCGTGGCGGACACGGCCCAGTCGATGAAGGGCCGGGGATAGACGCCCAGGATCAAGGTGCCCGCGAGACCCACGTAGATGACCGCCTTCATCGGCGCGGACACATACAGCGGCGAGGGATCGATCGGCTCGTTGATGTACATCTTCTTGACCACGATCAGATAGTAGTACATCGAAATCACGATGTTGATCAGCCCCACGATGAGGAGGGTGTACAGCCCTTCGTTGATCGCCGCCACGAAGATGTAGAGCTTGCCGATGAAGCCGGCCAGCGGCGGCACGCCGGCCAGGGACAAGAGAAACACCAGCATCGCCATGGCCAGGAACGGGGAACGGCGGTTCAGGCCGCTGTAGTCCTCGATCTCGTCGCTCTGGATCAGGTTCCCGACCGCAATCACCACCGCAAACGCGCCCAGGTTGGCAAACAGATAGGTCAGCAGGTAGAACAGGATCGCATCGCCGCCCATCTTGGTGCCGGCCGCCAGCCCGATCAGAATGTTGCCGATCTGCGCGATCCCTGAGTAGGCCAGCAGCCGCTTGATGTTTTTCTGGGCGATGGCGACGATGTTGCCGTAGGTCATCGAGAGGATGGACGCCCCCACCAGCAGCAACACCCAGGCCGGCTTGAGCGTGGCCAGGGACACCATGAACATCCGGAGCAGGATCGCAAAGGCGGCCCCCTTGGGCGCAATCGAGAGAAACGCGGTCACCGGCGTCGGCGCCCCGTGGTAGGTGTCCGGGATCCAGGAATGGAAGGGCACGGCGCCGATCTTGAAGCCGAGCGCTGCAAAGATCAGCAGGAACCCGATCACCAAGCCGGTCGTCGGCTGGGCCGCGGCAATGTCCGAGAAGACCAGCTTGCCCGTCTCGCCAAACACCAGGCTGATGCCGTAGGCCAGCACGCCGGCCACGAACACACCCAGGATGAAGAACTTGAGCCCCGCCTCGTTGGAGGCGACGTCATCGCGAAGGTAGGCGACCAGGACGTAGAAGCCGAAGGTCGAGAACTCCAGCGTGATGAAGACCGACAGCAGGTCGTTCGCCGAGGCCATGAACATCATGCCCAAGGCCGACATCAGCACGAGGAAGTAATACTCGCCCTTGAAGAACCTGAACTTCCTGACGTAGTCCACCGAGATCAGGACCACGAGGATCGTGGCCGCCACGATCATGATCTTGAAGAAGACCGCCAGCCGATCCACGACGAACATGTTCGCGAAGAGCGTGCCGGTGACGTCGGCCCGGTCGAACCAGATGAGGTTCAGCAACACGGCCGCCAGGCCGCCGACGCTCAGGTACGCCAGCCGGTCCTTGGGCAGCCGCGGCATCGCAAAGTCCACGATCAGGACGACGCAGAGCCAGACCGTTAGCAGCAGCTCTGGCAGCATGAGCAGGAGATCGGAGCCGGACAGGGTCAGGTTAAAGGTCATTCGTTCCCTCGTGACGAGTGACGAGTGACGGGTGACGAGCGACAGGTGACACATTATCGGCTTGCTTCCTCGACGCGTCACGCGTCACGCGTAACGCGTCACCGTTCTGCGCCGCCAGCGGCACGACCTGCATGATCCGGGAAACCAGCGGGTCCGTCCCGGCTCGGATGACGTTGTAGAAGTGCCCGGGGAAGATCCCGAACGTGATGCTGCACGCGATCATGAGCAGCAACGGCAGCCGGTCATACCAGGCCACCGCGTCGTGCGCATGGCTGTACTGGCTGTCCATCGGCCCGTAGAACAGGCCCCGCATCATCCGGAAGAGATAGGCCATCGTCAGCACGATGCCGACCACTGCCACGATCACCTGGAACGGGTACCGGTTCCAGCTTCCCACCAGGATCATGACCTCGGCGATGAAATTCACGGTGCCGGGCATCCCGATGGAGGCCATGCAGGCGACCAGAAAACAGCCGGCGACGAACGGCATGCGGTTGACCAGCCCGCCGAGCGAGGGGATGTCGCGCGAGTGAGTCTGGTCGTAGACCCAGCCGGCCATGGCGAACAGCATCCCCGTGGCCAGCGCATGGGCGAACATGTAGAGGACGGCGCCGCTCAAACTGATGTAATCCAGCGCCGCCATGCCGAGGAACACATAACCCATGTGGCTAGAGCTGGAATAGCCGATGACATACTTGGTGTCCTTCGCGTAGTAGGCCACGAACCCGCCGTAGATGATGCTGAACACGCAGAGGAACGCCGCGATCGGCATCAGCTCACGGGTGGTCTCGGGCAGGATCTCGAAGGCCACGCGGATGATCGAGAAGTGCCCCAGCTTCATCAGCACGCCCGCGTGCAGCATGCTCGTGGCGGCCGGCGCGGCAGCGTGGCCGACCGGCGACCAGGAGTGGAGCGGCCAGATCGGCGCGATCGAGGCAAAGCCGAAGAAGACCAGTAGCCAGATGATCGTGGCCAGATTCCCCGAGAACTTGGCCTGCTCGCGCAGCACCAGGATGTCGAAGGTGTGCAGCCCCGAGAACTTGTAAATCAAGAGGATTCCCAACAGGGCGACGACCGCTCCGGCCGAGAGGAACAGGGTCAGCTTCATCGCCGCATACTCTTTGCTGTTGGCGGCGAAGTTGAAGATGAAGCCGACCGAATCGCGCTGCTTCAGTCCTTCGGGATCCTTCATCTCCAGGTATCCCTTGGTATGGCTCCCCCACACGCCGAGCAGGACATACATCGGGAGCACGGACATCTCATAGAAGAAATAGAGGAAGAACAAGTCCAGCGACATGAACACGCCGATCGTGGCGGCGGCCAGGATCAGCAGGAAGATGTAGAACTCCTTGGTCCGATCCTTGATATGCCAGGAAATGAAGATCCCTGCAAACAGCAGAATGGCCGAGGCCAGCACCAGCGGCGTGCCGATCCCGTCCACCCCCAGATAGAAGGCGATACCCAACTCCTTGGACCACTCAAACCGCTGGACGAACTGGAACCCTCCCTTCACCGGATCGTAGGCGAAAAACAGATAGAAGGATGCAAGCAGCGAGATGCCGGCGGCGATCGCGGCGACCAGGCGGACCTGGAGGGCTTGCCGGTTCGGCACGAACAGCAGCACGATCGCCCCCAGGAAGGGCGCGAAGAGGATGTAGAGCAAGGTATAGTCTGCCATAGCGCTTCGCTTTGGGCGAGAGGCAAGCGGCTAGAGGCGAGTGGTACGGAAAATCTTCATGGTTCTCTTCTTGTTTCCGTTCTCTCCACTTGCCACTTGCCACTTACCACTCGCCCCGTCGATAGCAACACGTCAATCTTAGCCACTTGCGCGCCGCGGTCCAATCTATCCACCAGCGCCTGCACCGACCCATTCATGATGCGCAAGAACGGCGACGGGTAGAGCCCGATCCAGAACACCATGACCGACAGCGACACAGCGATCACCAGCTCGCGCCCCTTCAGATCCGCCATCGTGTGGCTGAGGCCCTGGGCCAACGGCCCGAACATGGCCCGCTCGTAATACCAGAGAAAGTAGGCGGCTCCCAAAATCACCCCCGTCACCGCGACCGTCCCATAGAGCCAGTAGGCCTTGAAGGCGCCCAGCAGGATCAAAAATTCTCCGACAAAGCCGTTCGTCCCGGGCAACCCGATGGAGGCCAGCCCGATGATCAGCAGGAACGTGGCCAGGAGAGGCACCTTCCTGGCGAGCCCCCCGAAGGCCGCCAGGTTGGTGGTCTGCCGCCGATGGTAGAGGAAGCCGGCCAGGAAGAACAGCCCGGCCGTGCTGAAGCCCAGATTGATCATCGTGAGCAGGCTGCCTTGCAGGCCCTGAAAGTTCAAGGCGAACAGCCCGACCACGACAAAGCCCAAGTGGCTGATGCTGCTGAAAGCCAACAGCCGACGGAAGTCAGGCTGGATCAGGGCCACGATCGCTCCATAAAGGATGGCGATCAACGCCAAGGTCATCATGACCGTCACCACCCCCTCATTCCGCGAGGCATCGGGCAGCAGCGGTAGGCTGAACCGGATGAAGCCGTAGGTCCCCAACTTGATCCCTGCCAGGATCACGGCCATGCCGATCGGTCCTTCCAGCAGGGCGTCCGGGAGCCAGGTATGGAAGGGGAACATCGGGGCCTTGAAAGCCAGGCCCATGAACAGGAGCCAAAAGATCAACACCTGCCGGTCGATCGGGATCGGAATCGTCAGCAGTTGCAGAAAATCGAAGGTGTAGGGCGGGTCCGCGTGATTCGTCACCGCCCACTCGTGATAATTGAGGTCCAGCAGCACGATCCCCACCAGCATAAAGACGCTGCCCAGCAGGGTGTAGAGGACATACTTGAGCGCCGCATACTGACGCTCGGCTCCGCCGCCCCAGAGCTTAATCAGGAAATAGCTCGGGATCAGCATGAGCTCCCAGAATACGAAAAAGAGGATCAGGTCGAGGGACACAAAGACGCCGACGATCGTAGTCTCCAGGGCCAACAGCGCCACGAAGTAGGTTTTGACTTGATGCCGGACCGTATCCCACGAATAGAGCACGATCAGTACGGTGAGGAAGGCCGTGAGGGCGACGAACAGGACGCTGATGCCGTCGACCCCCAGGTGATAGCCGATCCCCAGGGGGGGAATCCAAGCGACCCGTTCGACGAATTGCATCGCGGCGGAGTCCGGCACGAAGTGCAGCAAGACAACGCAGGCCAGAACCAATTCCAGCCCCGCCACCGCCAGCGCCGCGTTCTTGATCAAGTCGTCATCATTGTCCAGCAGCCACAGGACAATGGCGCCCAGCAGCGGAAAGAACAAGAGCATCGACAGGACCGGGAATCCGAATGTCAGTTCTTCAAGCATGATCGAAGATCAGTTCCAAGTTGCAAGTCTCAAGTGGCAAGTGACGAGGCACAAGTGACAAGTTAGCTCTCGCTGCCCGCTTGCTACTTGTTCCCTTGTCAGCGTGCTCCTTATGTCCGCTTGGTCGCTTGTCAGCTTGTCCACTTTCAAACTCACGCTAGCGCGACGCTACGCCGATGCCGGACGACCCGCTCCACCAGACCAGAATCAGGTGGACAAGGATAAACAGCCCTGCCACGATGATGGCCGCATAGTGGTGCACCTTGCCGCTCTGAAGCCGGCGCCAGGAGCGCGCGGCCAGGTGATTGGCGTACCCCACGACGTTGATCAATCCGTAGATTGCGTGCTTCTCGATCCAGGTGCTGCCGGCCGAGCCGGACTGGGTCAAGCGTCCCACCCCCAGCACGATTCCGTCGATCACGGTCCGATCGAACCAGTCCCAGACCACCCCCAGCCGTTTGGCCGGCTCGACGAACAGGAAATCGTAGAGTTCATCAACATAGTATTTGTTCAACAGCGTCCGGTAGGCGCCGGGGGCCCGCGCGGCCAGGTTGTCAGCCGCTTCGGTCCGGACGCTGTAGAGATAATGCGCCAGCCCCCATCCCAGCAGCGCAATCGCCGTCGCGACCACCATGAGCGTCGCCACCAGGCCGAACCCGGCCCCATGCTCCTCGCCCCCCCCGGCCGCAACCGTGACCGGATGGAGGAAATGGTGGAACCAGCCTGACTCTGGAGGCACACCGGGAAATCCGCCGATCACCGAGAGGACCGCCAACACCACCAGAGGCCCAATCATGACGGCGGGCGATTCATGGACATGCTCCGCGACATGGTGGTCCAGCCGCGACCGGCCGTAGAAGGTGAGGTAGGTCAGCCTGAACATGTAGAAAGCGGTCAGAAAAGCGCCGATCGCCGCCATTGCATAGAGCACGTATTGGCCGTGCGTGAAGGCGTGGGCCATGATTTCGTCCTTGCTCCAGAACCCGGCCAGGGGGAAAATACCGGCGATGGCCAGGGTGCCGACCAGGAACAAGGCATGGGTCCAGGGAATCTTGGACCGGAGGCCGCCCATGTTCCGGATGTCCTGCTCGCCCGACAGGGCGTGGATCACGGAGCCGGCCGAAAGGAACAGCAGCGCCTTGAAGAACGCGTGGGTCATCAGGTGGAAAATAGCCGCCGTGTAGGCCCCGATCCCGCAGGCCAGGAACATGTACCCGAGCTGGCTCACCGTCGAATAGGCCAGCACCCGCTTGATGTCGGTCTGCACCAGGCCGATGGTGGCGGCAAAGAGGGCCGTGAGCCCGCCGACCCACGCCACCGTGGTCAAGGCCACCGGCGCCATGTCGTAGAGGACGTGGTTCCGCACGATCATGTAGACCCCGGCCGTCACCATCGTGGCGGCGTGGATCAGGGCGCTGACCGGAGTGGGGCCCTCCATCGCATCCGGCAGCCAGGTGTACAGGGGGATCTGCGCCGATTTCCCCACCGCCCCGATCAGCAGGCAGAGAGCGATCGCCGTCGCCATGCCCGTCGAGAGCTGGCTTGCCTGCGCGAAGACCTGCGTATAGTCCAGCGTCTTGAAGTTCACGAAGATCAGAAAAATCGCCAGCAGGAACCCGGCGTCGCCGATCCGGTTCACCACGAAGGCCTTGGTAGCCGCCTTGGCGGCCGAGACCCGGTCGTAGTAGTAGCCGATCAAGAGGTACGAGCAGAGGCCCACGCCTTCCCACCCGATGAAGAGCACCAGGTAGTTGCTCCCCATCACCAGCAGGAGCATGGAGACCATAAAGAGGTTCATATAGGTGAAGAAGCGCGTGAAGCCCTCCTCACCGTGCATGTACCCGACCGAGTAGAGGTGGATCAGAAACCCGACGCCGGTGACCACCAGCATCATGATGCACGTAAGGGGATCGACGAGAAAGGCCAGGTTGACCGTGAGATCGCCGCCGAAGATCCACCGATACGCCACGACTTCCCGGGCGACACCCGTCCGGAGCGTCTCGACGAAGATGCCGACGGCGCAGAGAAACGAGAGGCCCACCGAGCCCCAGCCCAGCCGGTGCGCGATGTCGTGGGAATAGCGGCTGCCCAGCAGGCCGTTCAGCAGCACGGCCGCGAGGGGCAACACCGGGATCAGAATCACCAGAAGTTCAAACATTCGTCAGTAAGAGCTTATGGCATATAGCGTATGGCAGGAACGCTTTTTCTGTGCCATAGGCCATAGGCTATCAGCTCTTCTCCGCTGGGCTACCACTTCAAGAGGTTCAGTTCGTCCACGTTCGTGGAGAGTCTGCCACGGAACACGACGATGATGATGGCCAGCCCCACGGCCGCTTCCCCGGCCGCGATCGCGATCACGAAGAGCGCCACGATCTGCCCCGCCATCGATTCCAGATAGTACGAGAAGGCCACTAGGTTGATGTTGGCGGCGTTGAGCATGATCTCCACCGCCATCAGCACAATGATGAAGTTCCGTCGGATCAGCACGCCGATCAAGCCGGTGGCAAACAGCACTGCACTGACGGCGACGTATGCGCTCAGTGGCACCATAATACCCGTTACGCGTGACGAGTGACGGGTGACAGGTAGAGAACGATCCTGATCTTCAACTTGTCACGCGTCACTTGTCACCTGTCACTCTGTTCAATGTCCACCGTTGTCGGCGTCTTGGCCAGCACGATCGCGCCGATGATTGCCCCGAGCAGGAACACCCCCACGATTTCGAATGGAAGCAAGTAGTCGCTGAACATCTTGATGCCGATTGCGTAGCTGGCCCCGTCTTTCAGGACCGCCTCAGCCGGGGCATCGCCCTTCAGCCCACCGAAGGGGGACCGCAGCACCAGCAGCAGCAGCTCGCCGCAGATCCCGGCGGCGGCGAAGAGGATCACGGCATAGCGGGCATGGAGATACCGCTCTTCCGTCTTGAGGTTGAGCAGCATCAGCACGAAGAGATAGAGCACCAGAATGGCGCCCGCGTAGACGATGATCTGGACGGCGAACAGAAACTCCGCGTTCAGCAGCACGAAGAGGCCGGCCACATGGAGCAGCAGCGTCAGCAGCGCCAGGCCGCAGTGGACGGGATTCCGGAATGCGATGGTAAGCACTCCCGCCACGATGCTGACCAGCGAGAAATAGACAAAAAAGAATGGGACCATGGCCTCGACGGGTTATGATAGGTGCTTCGGTGGTGCCTGCGTCGCCTTGAGGACCGACTGCGGAAAATAGTAGCGGTACTCGCGGCTCATCTGATCGTCCTTTTCCTGATGATGGGCGATCAAATACTTCTTGCCGTCTTCTATATATCGCTCGCCGATCTGGTAGAGCCGCGTCTTGTCGAACAGGAGGGTCCGCTTGTCATGGGTCGAAAACTCATACAGCTTCGTCATCGCCAATGCATTGACCGGGCAAGCCTCCACGCAGTAGCCGCAGAACACGCACTTGGTGATGTCGATGTAAAACTCGCTCGCGTACCGCTGCAGCGGCAGGGAGGGGTCTTCGGCGCTCACGACTTTGATGCACCGGGAGGGGCAGGCGGCCTCACAGAGATCGCATCCCACGCACCGCTCCCGTCCGTCATCATAGCGGAGGAGCGCCAGGGCCCCGCGATGCGTATCGGGGATCGTCCGCTGTTCCCTCGGGTACTGAAACGTGATCGGACGATGAAACATATGCTTGAAGGTGACCTTCATCGCGTCCCAGATCTCATGGAACAGCATCGCCTGAAGGATCTTCTTGGTCAGCGCGCCGACGCTCATATCATCTTCTCCGGCTAGGGGCACGTGGCGAGCGGCGAGCGGGGGAAGTTCCTTGCCTCTTACCTCTCGCCTCTAGCCCAGAACTAAACTTTTTCAATCGTCACCTGAGTCAGCTTGAATGAGGGAACGCCGGTGACCGCATCGACCTCAACCGGCATCAGATCCTTTACCGGGGGCTCGTTGAAGTGCTCCGGGAAGAAGCAGCAGCCTGGCATCACGGTTCTATCCATCTGCACGCCCAGCACCAGCGAGCCCCGCGCTGAAGTCACGCGGACCCTGGCTCCCTCGCCGAGGCCCAACCGGTCCATATCCGCCTGGCTCACATGGAGCCGGCCGGCATTCGACGAAATCTTGATCAACCCCGGTGCGTGGGTGGACAGCTTGCCTGAATGGGAGAGCAACTGCCCCATCAGCAGGCTGAACCGATTCGCTTTCATTGACGATTGACGAGTGCCGAGTGACGCATATCGGCTTTTGACCTCGGTCGCATAGCCGTCTGCCAGATACGCATCCGGCTTCGGAGCCAGCTTCCTCGGCTGCCCGAGGTTGTAGTAACCGGGCAGGAGCTTCATGATCTCATTCTGGATGTCCTGCGCCGACTCGTAGTCCATCTGATACCCCAGACCGCTGGCTATGGCCGTCAGGATGTGCCAATCGGGCAGGCTCTCTCCGATGGGGTCCATCGCCTGGCGGACACGCAGGACCCGTCCCTCCAGGTTGGTAAAGGTCCCTTCCTTCTCCGCATACGTGCAGGCCGGAAGGACAACATGCGCCAGCCGCCCGGTCTCGGTCAAGAACGGGTCCTGGCAGATCAGGAGTTCCACCTGCTCCAGCGCCGCCTTTACATTCATCGAGGCCGGCAGCGTCGCCAAGGGATTCTCCCCGATCAGATAGAGAGCCTTGATCTCTCCGCTCCGGCACTTAGCCAGGATCTCGATCAGGCGCGCGCCGCCCTGAGCGGCTGGGAGGGAAGCCGGCGACTCGCCGCCCCAGGCTTTGGCGAACCGGGCGCGCGCCGCCTCGTCATCGAACCGTGCCTGGCCGGGCAGAAATTCCGGCGCCACGCCCATGTCCACCGCGCCCTGCTCATTGACCTCCTCGGTCACGGTGTTGATGCCGCAGCCGGGCTTGCCCAGCTTGCCGGTGACCCAGGCCAGATCCACCAAGTTCAGCACATCCCGATAGCCGTGGGCTCCGCGCACGACCCCTTCGCCGCAGATGACGATGGAGCGCAACGCCTCCGCGAAAATCGAGGCGGCCTCGTTGATCTGCTCCACCGACACGCCAGTTTGCGCAGCCACCTGGTTGAGAGACACGGCCGCGGCCGCCTTCTTCAGCGCGCCGAAGGCCTTCGGATGCCGGCCCGTAGCCTCTTCGTCTACGAGGTCTTGCTGGAGGACGGACTTGATCAGCCCTTGCACCAACAGCCCTTCGGTGCCCGGCCTCACCATCAGCGGATGGGAGGCCAGCCCCGCGATGTTCGTGTTGGCCGAATCCACCACGATGACCTGCGCCTTGTAGACGCGGATCGCCTCCTTGACCCGGACCGATGTCAAGGGATTCGTCTCGGTGATATTCGATCCGACCAGAAGAATGGCCTTGGCTTTGGTGATGTCTTCCCAATCGTTCGTCATCCGGCCGACGCCGAGCGCGCGCCGGACTGCATGGACGAAGCTGAGGTGCCCATAGCGGGCGCTGCTGTCGAGGTGGTTTGTGCCGATGGCGACGCGCATGACCTTCTGGAACAGGTACAGCTCCTCGTTGGTGCAGCGGGCCGTGATCAGCCCCGCGATCGACTGCGGGCCGTGCTTCGCCTTGATCGCGGCCAGGCGATCCACGACCTGACCCGCCGCCTCCAACCAGGGCGTCTCCGTCAGCTGACCGTCGCGGCGCAGTAGCGGCTGCTTCAGGCGCGCCTGGCTGTCGATGTACTCAAAGCCGAACCGGCCGCGCACACAGATTCCCCCGTGGCCTTTGGCTGTCTCCGACCGGTCTCCCCATTTGTTCTTCCAGGAAAGCGGCGCGGTCACCCGCACCACTTCGCGGTCCTTAGTCTCCACATACATCTGGCAGCCATCCCCGCAGTAATTGCAGGTCGTCGTGGTCTTCTGCAACTGCCAGGGTTTGTAGAGGTACTTGGAAAACTTGTTCGTGATCGCGCCCACCGGACAGACCGCCAGGCAGTCCCCGCAAAACTCGCAGGAGAGAGGCTGATCCCCCTTGGCCACCACCTGAGTGAAGCCGCCTTTCTTTACGAATTGCAGCGCGTCGATCATCAACACGTCCTTGCACACGTTGATGCACTCGCCGCAGGCGATGCAGCGGTTCATGTTGAAGTCCAGTACCAGGCTGCGGGTATCTTCCGGGATCAGCTTCTGCTTGGCGTTGGCCAGGTTGGTCACCTGGTGCAGGAAAGCCATGTCCTGCAGCTCGCAGTGGCCGTCCGCGTCGCAGACCGGGCAGTCCAGAGGGTGCACGGACAGGTGCTTCTCCACGGCTTTCTTTCTGGCCTGGAACAGGTCGTCCCCTTCGGTGCGCACCACCATCCCGGCTGTGGCCTTGGCGGTGCAGGAACGGACCGGCGCCTTTTTCCCCTCGACCATGACCAGACACATGCCGCAGGAGCCGAACGGATCGAAGGTGTAGTGATAGCACATCGCGGGGACGATCTTGCCCGTGCCGGAAACCACGTCGTAGAGCGACACCCCGTCTTTCGCCGTCACCGGCCGGCCGTCGATCGTCAACTCGATCGCGGCCGCCTCGACGTCAGGATTGGTCGCCGGTTTCAATGCCATATTCAGAACCTTAGCATTCAGCTATCAGCTTTCAGCAGTCAGCTTTTGGCTGAAGGCTGACCGCTGACGGCTTCTTTGCTTATCTATCACATTCGCCCATCACGATGTCGTAGGTACCGAAGATCGTCACGGCGTCCGCGATCATGTAGCCGCGCGACATGAAATCAAACGCCCCCATGTGAATGAACGACGGGGCGCGGATCTTCAGCCGGTAGGGCTTCCCGCCCCCCGTGCTGACGATGTAAAAACCGAGCTCGCCCTTGTGGGCCTCGGTTCCGCAGTAGATCTCGCCCGGCGGCGCATCGAAGCCCTGCGAAAAGAGCTTGAACTGCTGGATCATGGAATCCAGGTTCGTAAAGACCCGCTCCTTCGGGGGCAAGGTCACGCTGGGCACGTCGGCCATGATCGACCCCTCCGCCGGCATCTGTTCCAGGCACTGGCGGATGATCTTCACGCTCTCGTACATCTCCTGGACCCTGATCCAGTACCGGTCGTAGGTGTCGCCGTTCTTGCCTACCGGCACGCTGAACTCGCACTTGGGATAGGCTCCGTAGGCCTCGTACTTGCGGAGATCGTAATCCACCCCCGACCCCCGCAGGGTCGGACCGCTGAGACCGAAGTTTACGGCGTCCTCGGCCGAGATCACCGCTACCCCCTTCGTCCGCGCCAGCCAGATGCGGTTTTTTTCCAGAAACACCACGTACTCATCGATCTTGGGCGGAAAGTAATCGAGGAAGGCCCGGAGCTTGCTGAGCAGCGAAGGCGTGAAATCCCGCTCCACGCCGCCGATTCGGTACCAGCTCGTCGTCAGGCGCGCGCCGCACAGCTCATCGAACCAGTCCAATAAGATTTCCCTGTCCCGGAACGTGTAGAAGAAGACCGTCATGGCCCCGATGTCCAGCGCCTGAGTCCCCAGCCAGAACTGATGGCCGATGATCCGCTGGACCTCGGCCACGATCGTGCGCAGGTACTCGGCCCGCTCCGGCACCGTGACGTTCATCAACTTCTCGACCGCGCGGCAGTACGCAAAGTTGTTGTACATCGCGCAGACATAGTCCAGGCGGTCCGTGTGCGGGATGAACTGGTGGTAGGTCCCGTCCTCCGCGAGCTTCTCGACCCCCCGGTGAAGAAAGCCCATGACCGGCGTGGACTTGACCAGCCGCTCGCCCTCCAATTCCAGCACCACCTTCAGGACTCCGTGGGTGCTGGGGTGCTGCGGACCCATGTTGAGGAGCAGTTCCTCGGTCCGGAGCGTCGGCAGGGTGGCGCTCTCCGGATGCTCTGGGTCCACCTTGTAAACGGTCGTCCGTTGATCTTCCAATTTCATAGCGAAGAAGCTTTGGGTTTTCAGTTATCAGTATTCAGTCGTCAGTTTTCAGATTCAGAGACTGAATACCTCTTTTCATTTTGTTTCTATATTTTTCGCTTCAAACTGATTACTGAGAACTGACAACTCTTTCACGCTCGTTCGTTCAAAAACTCAAACGTGTCCCGCCAGCCCTTCCCCCGCAGCGGGAAGTCCTTCCGGAGGGGATAGCCCTCATCGTAGTCATCCGGCATGAGGATGCGGCGGAGGTCCGGATGGTTGCGGAACCGGATCCCCATCATGTCGTAGACCTCACGCTCCATGAAATTTGCACCCTTCCAGATATCCGTCAGGGAATCGACGACGCAATCCGATTCCGGAACGCGGGTCTTCAGCCGGATGCGGTGACGCTTTCGGATCGAAGAAAATTCCCAGACGACTTCAAAGCGCTCCTCGTCATCCGGCCAGTCCACGGAACTCACGTGGACGATATAATCGAAATCCATGCGTGGGTCGTCGTGGAGAAACTGCGCCACGCTGTGAAGCGCAGGCCTCGAGACCGTGACCGCCAGGTCGCCGCGCCACTCCACCGCTTTGACGAACCCCTCGGGGAACTCCGCCTGTATACGCTCAGCGATTGGATGCATCATCAACCCCGTGAGGCGTCAGGTGTAAGGCGAGTGAACGCCGTGCTGGCCCGCTCTTTCTCAAACTCCTCACGCCTAACCCCTCACCCCTTACGCTTTTACTTGCTCCGGTTGCTTGACGAACACGCGTCGTTGCATGATGCGCTCCTGCAATTTCAGAATGCCGTCGAAGAGGGCTTCGGGTGTCGGCGGGCAGCCGGGCACGTAGATGTCCACCGGCACGAACCGGTCTACCCCTTGCACGACGCTGTAGCTGTCGTAGATGTTGCCGGATGTCGCGCAGGAGCCCATGGCGATCACGTACTTGGGCTCGGGCATCTGATCGTAGATCTTCCGGATCACGGGCGCCATCCGTCGGCAGACCGTCCCGGCCACGATCATCAGATCGGACTGGCGAGGCGAGGCACGGAACACCCCGGCTCCGTACCGATCCATGTCGTAGCGCGAGGAGACGGCCGCGATCATCTCGATGGCGCAACAGGCCAGCCCGAAGGTCATCGGCCAGAGGGACCCCTTGCGCGCCCAATTGACGGCCTTTTCCACGGTCGTCGTGATGACGTCCAACTCTCCGTCCTTCTCACGCCGCCCGATCTGTACGAGACCCATAAAAACCTCAAGAGCTTATGGCTGATGGCTTATGACCGACGAAAAGGAAAACCTCCAATCAGCGTCTGTGCTATTTGCTATCAGCCATATGCTATACGCTCTCCATTTCTGCTCAGTCCCACTCCAACGCTCCTTTGCGCCAGGCATAGACGTAGGCCACGAGAAACAGAGCGATGAACACCAGCATCTCGACTAGCCCGATCAAGCCGATCTTGTCGAAGACCACGGCCCAGGGATAGAGAAAGATCACCTCGATATCGAAGATGACGAACAACATGGCGAAAATATAGTACCGCACCGGAAACGGCATGCGCGCGTCGGAGAAGGGTTCGCTGCCGCATTCGTACGGGCTAAGTTTTTCCGCTTCTGGGTACTTGGGCTGAACGAAGTAGCTGACCAGCAGTGTCACCACACCGAACGCCAGCGCAATAATGATGAACAATAAGATAGGGAAGTAGCGGGTCAAATAATCAAGGAGCAACTCGGTGCCGCTCACACGCGCCTCGCTTCCAACACATTGACTTCCAATAGAGATTTGGCATCTTAGACAAGCCCCTCTGACAATATCAAGCGCACAAAGGACCTAACCCTCCACCCCGAAAGCCCTAGGCAAATGGCGCAATCTTGCATTGATATTGTTTATCAACCAGTTATGAACTCGAAGCGACAAGGAAGGGGAGGAGAACGTGATTCCTCAGTCTCAGCAAACCACTGAGGAATTCGATCAGGTAGATTTTTTCATCTTGTCGGAAGGCATCCGGAGGTCTGAGGAACGCCGATTCGACTCCACCTCCCACTCGGCTTCAAGTGGGGGCACCGCCTTGGCCTTCTTACGCCGGTGGATCTGGGTTTCGATGCGACGTTTCCGGCCGCCCGGCGGAGAAGCCTGGCCGCCCGGCGGTCGCTCTGACTCGCTCATGGTCTCCATTTTCTACCGGTCCCGACCAACTTCCGCTCCTGCTCCGGTCATGCCATGCCGCCTTACCGCCATCGCCTCGGATCAGGCAGCGGACGATGGCCGCTGCCGGACGGTGCGCCTCGCTGTGGGTCGCCGGCCATACCCCCGCCCTGGGGATTGTGTCCCTCGTAGAGCCGCTCGTTTCCGTTGATCCCGTCTTCCTCAGGGTCCGACCACATCTCCCCATGGCTCGGCTCGAACTCTCCGTTCCGGTTGAGGTCCACCCAGTAGAACAGGGGAAAGGACATGGTCACCGCGACGGGCGTGCCGAACTCGTTGAGCCAGACCCGGTAGGTGCGCCTGGCCGTCATGAAATCAGCCGCGCCCGTCCCTTGCATATCGAATCGCCGGAAGAACAGATCGTTGCGCCAGTCATAGTACGCCTCGACCTCACGACGATCATACTCCACCGGCTCTTCCGGCAGGGGCGCAGCCTGTGACACCGTTCGAAGGGAACGCGCTGCCTCACCAGAGAGCTTGGAGGGCGAGCCCGGGATTTCGGTCAAGCCGAAGGAGGCGGCCCGCGAGGGGGGGAGGAAAGAATCAGCCAGGAAGAACAGCAGCAAGCCGACAATCAAAACAGGCAGCGCCTGCACCAGAGCCACGTGAGCGGGCAGTCTCACACTCTGCCTCCCATGCAAAGCCGGTTTTGCACCCTACCATCAGGTGAAACGGCAAGTCAAACGACTGGGAGACCAATGGGGATGTCGAAAAGTCTGAAAGTCGAAAAGTCAAAAGTCGATAAGGACGTTACGACGCTATGACCTGACGACTTTCCGACCGTTTTCACCGGCTGGCTTGACAACCGGTCCCGTTTTGCTATGTTTGCCGAAAGACTATGTTGGCCACTGCCAGCGGTTTCATAAATCCACCAATGAAAGCCTTGTGCAGCCTCTTCCTCAGGATCGCGTTCGCACAATTCCTGACGTGGACGCCGATCCTGACCCCGGCTCCAGCCTACTCCGAGTTCGACCTGACCGGCGTCAACAGCGTGAAGCTCGGCCCAGCGGCGACGACGTTCGCGGCCGGGTTCATTCGGTCCAGCCTGCCGGTGGACGGAGCCGTCAGCCAGATCACCGGAGACACCCAGATCGGAGGCAACAGGCTCTTGCTCGGCGTAGGGGACAGGACGTATGTCAAACTGATCAAGCCGGCGGAATTTGCCCCGGGCGACCACTTGACCCTTTACAGACGGGCCCAGGAGGTGTTTCACCCGACGAGCCGACGGCTTCTCGGCTACCTCTACATCATGGTCGGGGTGGTCAGCATCTCCCAGATCTCCGAGAACCTGGCGACCGTGCGCGTGGTCCGCTCCTACGGTCCCATCACCTCCGGGGACGGCGCCATGCGATTTGTTCCTCCCCCGCCCCCTGAACCGGCGCCGGCCAACCGGGCGCTCCCAGCCCTCACCGGCGAGATCGTGGCACTCCCGTACCAGCAGCTTCTGATCGGTCAGGCGCATATTGTCTACATTGATCGAGGTCGCAACGACGGGCTTTACGTGGAAGATCGGATGGACGTGTTCCGGGTTGGAGCAGGCCTCCCGCCGCGCTTGATCGGCGAGATCAAAATCCTGGCTCTGGAGGACACCACGGCGACGGCCTTGGTGACCCGCTCGATCGCCAACATCTTGCGCGGCGATCGGTTTGTCATCAAAGAACCCGTCGCCAAGGGCGCGCCACCGGAAACGTTGAGCGAGGAGCTGGACCGCCTGACGAAGTCCCGCATCGAACAGGCCGCAGCAGCGCCCCCATCATCCGAAGTGCCGCAGACAGCCGGTGCGCTTCCAGGCAACCTGGAAGAGCAGGTGGCAGCCCTTGCGCGGAAACTTGAGTTTGAACCGGGGGAAAGCCCGGTCAAGCCGGCCGGGCTCCCGATCCTCAAACAGATCGGAGACCTGCTCAAGACCGCCACGGACAGGCATGTCATTATTGCAGGCCACACGGACAATAGGCCGATCGGGCCGACGCTGAAGCAGCAGTTTCTGACCAACCAGGAATTGGCCCAAGCCCGCGCGGCCGGCGTGGCCCGGTACCTCGTGGATGAAGAAGGCCTGGACCAGGCCTCTCTCTCGACCGTGGGCTACGCCGACCGTCAGCCGGTGGCGAGCAACAGTACGGAGGAGGGGCACAAGAAAAACCGCCGCATCGAGATCAAGCTCTCTCCGAAGACGGCTCCCGCTCCATCCGCTGTTCCGGAAGCCGAGCCGGCGCCGACGCTCCCGTCCATCCAGGAACCGGCTCCTGCTCCCTCTGCATCAGCAGTCTCCCCCGCGGAAGGGCTCCCTCCTGCCGGAGAGGTTCCTCCTGCGCTTCAGCCTCCAGAGCAACTTTCACCTTCGCCGACGCCTTGACAACGACGCCGAACGCTGACCGAGAGCGTAAGTTTTGAGTTTTTAGCTATGCGTTTCTAACTCAAAATTCAACACTCGCAACTCAAAACTCATTTCGTTATCGGTCCGCGTCCTGCCCGCCGCAGGGCTTCGGCAGGCGGGTCACCGTTCATGTTTGCCTTGTGCGCTCTTGCAGCACCGCTCTCGACTGCCTGATTGTCACCCCTCGCCCTGCTTGATAGAATGCCCCATGCCGCAGACTGTCCAGGCAGCCACTCCCTCCTCTCCCAATCAGACTCCCCCTGCCTTTTCCGAGGTCATTGTTCCCAGGCACCTGCGCCGCTCGTTCACCTACAAAGTTCCTCCTCATCTCCAACCCTTGGTCAGGGTTGGAAGCCGAGTCCTGGTGCCTTTTGGCGCAAGCAGGCTGCAGGGCGTCATCGTGGCTCTTTCGATCCACCCGCCCCAAGAGCCTGGTATGCCGACCGGAAGCAGCCTGCGCGACATTGCCGAATTGCTGGACGACGATGGGACGGAACTGGACGAATCCCTGTTGTGGCTGACCCGCCTCGTCTCCGAATACTACCTCGCTCCCTGGGGGCAATGTCTCCGGCTGATCCTCCCTGAACAGCCACGGTCAAGACGACAGCAACCCCGCCGGCCAACGACTCGAGGGAGTGTGGTCGAAGCCGGCTCCACAGATGAGGACGTGGTTTCCAGGCCCCTGCCATCGATACCGACGGCCTGGCGTGACAGCCTCCGCACCGCCCTCGACCGCAAACAATCCGTCACGTTTCTGTTGCAGGCCTCGGCTCCTCATCGGACGGCCTGTCTGCTCCACGCCACCGAGGACGCACTCGCTCGGCAACGGGCGACGTTGATCATCGTTCCGGAAATCACCCTCGCCGCCGCCATTGCAAGGCTGGTCAGGGTGCGCTGGCCTGAACGAGCCGTCTTGCTGCATAGCGGCTTATCGCCCGCGGCGCGCGACGAAGCCCGGCGCCGGGTCCGTGCGGGAACCGCGGATGTGGTGGTGGGGACCCGTTCGGCGGTCTTTGCGCCGTTTCCTTCAAATAAAATTTCTCTAGGTCTGATTTGGGTCGAGCAGGAAGAGGACCCTTCGCTCAAGGAGGAAAAAGAGCCTCGCTACCATGCGCGGGACGTGGCCAGGATGCGGGCCAACCAGGAGGGGGCGGTGCTGCTGCTTGGCTCGACCCATCCGTCCCTGGAAACCCGGCAGGCGGTTGAACTGGATCGGAGGCTCACGCTCCAGGCCAGCAACGCCTCCGCCGCGCCGTTGACGAAGCCTCCCACGATCGAGGCGGTCGACCTTCGCCTCACCCCCTATAGGACGTTGCTGTCCGAACCTATGATCGCCGGGATCAAGCACGCGCTGGATGCAGGCACAGGCGTCATCCTGTTCCTAAATCGCAAAGGCTTCGCCCCCTTGCTTCTCTGTCGGGACTGCGGGGCGTCGCCTCAGTGTCCTCGCTGCAGCGTGGCGCTCACGTTCTATCGACGGGCCGGCCGGTTGTCCTGCCACTATTGCGGCGATTCATCCCCCCTGCCGGACACCTGTCCCACCTGCTTGGCTCCCAGGCTTGAGCCGGTAGGATTCGGCACCGAACGGCTCGAAGAAGAGGTTCGGCGCCTATTTCCCGGGGCCAGGATCGGCAGGCTCGACCGTGACCTCGCGCGTACGCCGGCCCAAGCCCATGTGATCCGCAGACAGATGGCCGCGCGCGACCTGGACATCCTGATCGGCACCCAGATGCTGTTTCAGGGCCCTCCTTTGCCGCCAGTCGGGTTCGTCGGCCTACCCCATGCCGACGCCGGGCTGCATGTGCCGGACTTCCGATCCGCCGAGCGGACCTACCAGACTCTGCTGGATGCAGTAGGACTGGCTCTGCCTGACGATGGGGGTGGCAAGGTCGTCCTCCAGACCTACATGCCCACGCACCATGCCATTGTCTCAGTGGTGCAGCAGAATGAGACCCTGTTCTATGAGCAGGAGCTGGCTTTCCGTCAGGCGCTCGGCTATCCCCCCTTTACACACCTGATCAGCTTGCACGTGTCCGGTAAGAGCGCCCGGCTGGTGCAGGGCGCGGCGGGAAAGTGGGCCAGCCGGCTCAAGGCTGCGACGGCCAGCCTCTCACCGGACGAGGTGACCATCATGGGCCCGATCCCCTCGCCGGTCGCGCAACTGCGTGGACGCCACCGCTGGCAGATTCTGGTGAAGTCGGAGAAAACAGAAGGAGCCGGGCAGATCGTCAGACGAACATTAGAGGAGTTGGACAAAAAGAAGGGACAGAGAAGCGTGAAGTTCGACGTGGATGTGGACCCGCTGGAGATGGTGTGAGGTCTGAAAGGAGCAGGTGCGTCAACCTTTCAGCCTGGTTAAGAACTCTCGATAGGCGGAGTTTTGGTTGATCCCGCCGCCGCGATGGACCAGCAGCATACTCCCACTGGAGTCCAGCAGGACGAACGTCGGCGTGGCGGTCACCTTGAACGCTTGAGACACCCAACTCTCCTCGTCATAGGCAGTCGGGAAGACGAACGTCTCTGGGTGGGATTTCACGTACGCTTCCACGTTCCCCCGCCTGTCCGCAAACCCAATGGATATGACCTGAAGCTGCGCCGGCTTCTCCTGCTGATAGAACCGGCCCAGGATCGGCAGTTCCTTCCGGCAGACCGGGCACCAGGGAGCCCAGAACATCAGCAGCGCCGGTCGCCCCTTGAGAGACTCCTTGCTGTAGGCTTCGCCGGTCAACGTGACGAGAGCAAACGAGGGCGCTGCAGAGGCTGCGGTCTCAACCGCGGCCTCTGCAGCCTGTCCGGCCCAGATCATGAAGCTCAGGCCCGCCACTGCGAGGGCAAGCAGGGTCACCTGTGCCGAGCGCTTCATGTCCCGTTCACCCATCGTGGCTTGATATAGATGTAGCCCTGCTGCTGAAGATCGGCGATCCGCTTCACGGCGACCGGATGCAACGTCGCGACAAAGCCTTTGGCGATCTTCTCCAGCGGCGTGCCGTACAACTTCATCGAAATCTAGCACATTTCCGCATGGAGCTCCTTCTCAATGGCCTGATCAAACCTCTTCTTCAGTTCAGGATCCATCTTGTCCTGCTCAAAGAGCGTGAGCGCAGGGCCGTGCACCACCAGCTCCACGTCGATCTTGTCCGGCCCGCCCTCAGCATCAATGTGCTTGTTGATGAGCGCGAGGGCATATTTCGCCACATCGGGATCTTTCCCGTCAACGTGATAGAGGACCTTCACTTTGCCCTTCGCGGCCGGCTCCTCGGCTCGAAGCCAGCTTGGGCTCACACATAACGTCAGCAGCGCCGCGGCGGCCAGCGTGGAGATGAACAACTGTATATATATGAACGCCTTGGACATGGTGCCTCCTTGATTAGATGCCGTAGCCTTCGAAACCCTGTGGCGTGATTGTACGCCTCTTGTTCTAGGAATGCAGCAGAGGGGAGAACTATCGGGAGTGCCCTTCACCCTTGCTTTGAGTCTTGCTCCCGATTGATCAGTCGCTTGAAGACCCCGTAGGAGAGGGTCAGCCAGAAGACGCCGGAGGGCAGGCCCCACACAACGGCGTTGAGGATGTCGCCCATCTGCCGGTCGGTCGGCTCAGCGGTCACCATCCTGACCTGCACCATCGTCGTGATCGGCCAGGCCAGGCACTCGATCCCCAGCAGCAGCGTCGTCCAGGCCCAGACGCGCCCGATCGTTGAGCCCTGCCAGCCCAGAAAGACCGCCACCACCAGCGCAAGTCCCACGGTCACGGCGAGGGGCAACTCCCCCCACGTCAGCCAGAACCCGACGGTCACCACCAGGCTGCCGAGCACCGCGTTGAGCCGAGGAGTCCACATAGATCAGGCGCGAGGCACGAGGCGAGGGGCACGAGAACCAACAGGTTTCTCTGCTTCCCCCTTGCCTCTCGCCGCTAGCCTCTCGCCATTCAGGACTGGCCCTGTTTTCTGACAAAGTTCCTGATGATCTCCGCCGCCACATCCCGTCCGCCCAAGCCGAAGGCAATCGCCAATCCCAGTCCGATCGTCGCGAAGATGATCTGGATGGACGAGGTGATGACCGTCGTATCGATGTCAATCTGCTCGAGCGCCATGATGCCGGCGAACACGATCACCACGAAGCGGGCAACCTTCGAAAAGGCCCCTGCGCCATCGAGCTTGTTGGCCGTGGCGGCGTTCAGCACGACCTCGCCGAAAAAGTGGCCGAGGAGCAACCCGCCGGCCACCACGAGCACGGCCCCGATCAGCTTGGGGATGAACAGCACGAACCGCTCCAGCAGTTCAGACACCACGGTCAACTGGACTGCGTTCGCGGCCGAGACCAGGAACAGCAGAATGATCAGCCAGTACACCAGGAACCCGATCACGAACCCCGGCGACCGCCCGAAACCCAACCGCGCGAGCAACTCGTTCACCTTGACCTTTTCCGTGTACTCATCAATCCGGGTGAACTTGAGAAACTTTTCCACGGCGGTGCGCGCAACCCGCCCCACGACCATGCCGATCAAGAGCAGCAACAACGCCGCCAGAACGGAAGGCAGCGTGACCAGGATCGTGCTCAGCAGTTGTTGAAACGGCCCCATCAACAAGGACACCCAGTCTTGCGACATCGTTCACCTCCTAAGAGAGTTTGTTCCAGCCTTCTCGCCTGCGTCGCCGACGTGACCGGTCGGCTGGTTGAGGCGTCAGTGTGAAAGGTTCGCCGGACGAAGTCAACTGCAAACCGTTCGCCCATCTGGTTGCACCGCTCTTGTGCTTCCAGTATCGTAGCTCTGCCGTCCGAGGCTGACGAGAGGCAAACGGGCATATGGAACTGAAAGACTTCCTCTGGAGCCTGATCATCATCTACATCTGCGCCCGCGTCATGGGCGAACTGGCCGTGCGCATCGGCCAGTCCGCGGTGCTGGGCGAGCTGCTGGCCGGCGTCCTGATCGGAGGTAGCCTGCTGGGCTGGGTGGAGGAGACCGAGACCCTGAAGCTCCTGGGTCAAATCGGGGTCATGCTGCTCCTGTTCGAGATCGGACTGGAATCGGACCTCCGATCCTTCCTCAAAGTCGGCCTGTCGGCGGCACTCGTGGCCGCGATCGGGGTCGTCGTCCCTTTTGTCCTGGGCTATGGCCTGGCGCTGGCGCTCCATCTGCCCCAGCTCCAGGCCATCTTCATCGGCGCTACTCTGACCGCCACCAGCGTGGCCATCTCGGCGAGAGGTCTCTTCGACCTGGGCAAGCTGAGGACTCGGGAAGGCAACATCATCCTGGGTGCCGCCGTGCTGGACGACATCCTGGGCCTGGTCACGCTCTCGGCGATCATTGGACTGGCCACGGCGGGCACGGTCTCCTGGCTGGAGGCGGGGCGGACCGCCGGCCTGGCTCTGCTGTTACTGAGCGTGGCCATCGCCGTGGGCATCCGGTACTCCCACCTGTTCAGCCGCCTGGTCAACCGGATGAACACCAGGGGCGCGCTTGTGATCGCGGCGTTGAGCTTTGCCTTGCTCTTCGGGTACGTGGCGGAGCTGATGCGGATCGCGGCGCTCGTCGGAGCCTTCGCAGCCGGGCTGGTGTTGGCACGAACGGAACACCAGACCCACATCGCAGCAGCGATCAAACCGGTCGCCGACGTGTTCGTACCCATCTTCTTCGTGCTGATCGGTGCCGCCGTGGACCTGCACCATTTCAATCCGTTCAATGAACAGAACTGGCCGGTGCTCCTGCTGGCCGGGGGCCTCACCCTTGCGGCGCTGGTCGGCAAACTGGTCGCCGGGCTTGGCGTCACCGGCGCGCAAGCCAATCGCTGGGTGATCGGTGTGGGGATGCTCCCCCGCGGAGAAGTCGGCTTGATCTTCGCGAGCATGGGCCTCACCCATCGAGTCCTTGACGAAGCCCAGTACGGCGCCATCCTCTTCGTGGTCGTATTCACCACATTCATCTCCCCGATCCTGCTCAAGCGGGCATTCAAGGGGTCGTAGCGCCACCGGCAGCACTCCCGTTCCGCTCCAACCGGTTTCACCGCTTGAAGAGGACCTGCCGGTACCTGGTTCCATTGACCTCGTACTCGACGATCAATTTCCCGTCCACATCCAGGCGGCCGGTGCCGATGCGGCCGGACAGATGGAGCACCTGCTCCTTCACCGCCCAAGTTCCTTTCTCGCTCCCCCAAGTATAGGTGCCATCCGGACGAAGGATCAGTTGCGGCCAGGTCGGACAGGCTCGGCCGGTGAACGGCCCGCCAGAGACCGACTGGCAGCCCCAGGTGCCGGCCAGGGAGCTGTCCAAAGCAGGCTGATCCACGGCAGCGGAGGTGCCGGTCAGAATCAGAAACAGCAACGCGGCAAATGTCTTCATGGGCAGATGCAAAATTCTAAGAAGCATACAAGCCACTCTGGATCGCTTCACACTGCTCGAGCGCGGCGAGGACGGCGGGATCGGGAAAAACTCGCGATCCTTTAAATTCATGCGGGTCATGACTAGTTTAGCGGGTCTTGCCTGAGCATTTCCAGCAGTAGCTGGTACAGATTGCTCTGACGATGATTGAACCGGAACTCACACTCCTTGAGGTGCAGGTAGAACAGGTGCGGGCGAATG
>VGXG01000002.1 GCA_016873395.1 Nitrospira sp.
GGCAGTGTCGCGCCAGCCATACCAACCGGCAATGATGGTCCTCAGCCATGAAAAGGTGTCGCGTCCCGCGACCTCACATGTGACTCGGCACGGGCAGTGCAGAATGCCCACCCCCTCCGCCATACCACACTTCGTGTGAACCGCCCGCTTCGATCATATGCGGGCGGATAGTTACTTTGCCTCCAGTAGGCTTAGATTCTTCGGTTGAACCGCCGCCTAGTTTATCGCCTTATCGAGACTGAGGCGCCGGATAAGCACCTTCAGTGCTTCTCGGCAGGCATTAAGTGTATAGATCGCACTTGCTTGAACCGCCTGCTAACCATCCCAGCCTCCTTGAGCCGCCTGAGCCGTTGCTGTATCATAGTGCTTCTCAATCAGCAAGAAGACAGCCGTTGCATGACAGTCAGGAGTGACCCATGTTCAGGCAACGTCTTTACAGAAGCCTCACGACATTGTTAGTTGGCAGCCTGCCTCTCGCTTTCTCCGGGTGCTTTCTCGGTATGTACTTCCCTTCCTCCGTATCGGTGGAGCTGACGACCCCCTCTCCCCTTCAGGGACCGGCGCCTTCCATGCGAACCCTCGCCGTGACTTATCCCCTGACTTCCGAGTCCTTCGCCGGATTGACTGATTCCAGCAGAGGCAAGCTCGACCTGATGGCCATTGAATTGGCGGAGCACCTGCAGCAGAGCGGCCGGTTCACCATGATCACGCCAGCCCAGTATCAAGCGGCCTTGGCCGGCCAGCCGGGAGGGCCCCGCCCTGACCTGGTGCCGACTGACGCGGAAAGGAAAGCGGCGCTCGTCGCGGGCGCCAGATCGGTCAAGGCCGATGGCCTCATCCTGCTGCAGGGCAAGTGGGAAAGCCCCGTCGCCACCGGCGAAGAGTTCTTCGGCAGGCCGGAATATCGGAGGCGCGTCGTGGTATCCCTGATCGCCACGGCGACCGGCGAAACGGTCTGGTCCCAGGAAGCCGTCGCCGTGGCCCACGAAGGTATTGCGCTGCTGACGGAAGAAGAATTACGAAAGCCGGTGGTCGCCCGGGTAGCCAAAAATTTTCTTGAAACAATCCAATAAGAAGCTTGTCAACTGGCGCAACTGGCTTGCTCTTGCCTCTTGCACCGTTGGTTTTTACACCCCTGTTCACGGCAGTGAGGCTCAGACCTTCCCGATCTCCTGGGTCGAGATGGGCCCCTCCGGACTCGTTACGGTCCGAGCCGTAACGACCCAGCCGGATTGTCCTTCTGTCACGCTCGACGGGCAATCAAAGCTGATGCAGGTCCGTGCCCTTCCTCAGCCGGACTTCCCAATCCGCATCTGCGAAACCACGATTCCCTCCCGGATCAAGGACGCGAAAGTCGAAGGTCAACCACTCCCCTTGCCGAAGGCCGATCCACAGCGGGTCGTCGTCATCGGCGACACGGGTTGCCGCATAAAAGCACCTGGCTCGTTCCAAGCCTGTAACGATCCTAACGCCTGGCCCTTTGCGACCATCGCGGCAAGTGCGGCGGCCTGGCAGCCTGATCTGGTCATTCACATCGGTGACTACCTCTACCGGGAAACCCCCTGCCCGGATGGGAACGCCGGTTGCGCCGGCAGCCCCTGGGGTGACACCTGGGCGACCTGGAAGGACGACTTCTTCACGCCGGCCCTGCCGCTCTTGAAAACGTCGCCTTGGGTGATGGTCCGCGGCAACCACGAACACTGTGCGAGGGCTGGACGCGGCTGGTTTCTCCTCCTTGACCCGCGCCCGGCGCCCGAGCCTTGTCCGGACATCACGGAGCCATACTCCGTTGAAGCGGGATCGCAACAGCTCCTTGTTCTGGATTCCGCCGCCGCTGAAGAAGCGGCCCCGACGGCTGAGTTGGTCGCAGCCTACGAGAAGCAGTTTGCCGTGCTGAAGACCCTGGCTTCATCCCGCGCCTGGCTCCTCACCCACCGCCCGCCAGGGTCCGGCGGCGATGGCAACAAAACGCTCCAGGCAGCTCTGCGCAACGGCCTGCCAGTCGGCATCCAGGTTGTCCTGAGCGGCCATGCCCATCTCTTCGGCTTGGTCAGCGACCTGAACACCGGCCTGACACAGGTGATTGTCGGCAACAGCGGCGCAGCCCTCCATCGTGAACTTGTCCGTGAGCTCACTCGCGCCTCGAAGGACAACGCTTCACGCGGCATAACAGGAGCAAACGCAAAGGCCATCGCCTCATTCGGCTTTGTGACGATCGAACGGGCGGCCGACTCATGGACCTGGACCGCCCGCGACGTGAACGGCGCCCCCCTCATCACCTGCCGCCTCGACAGAACCGCCGGTTGCTCGCCCTGATCCGCCCGCCCACATCCAATCCACGGACCGCTGACCACCTACCCCCACCACCAACCCCTGACCACCGGCCGCTGCTCCCTCACCCTCATGCCCCTAGACTTACAAGAGAACTTGTCATACACTGCACAAGCATCCGCCAACGGAGCAAATCCCAGGCGAACAACGCGAAGGGTTGGAGAGGTGGCCGAGTGGCCGAAGGCAACGGTTTGCTAAACCGTCACAGGGCCAAAAGCCTTGTCGCGGGTTCAAATCCCGCCCTCTCCGCCATACCAAGCTTCGCTTGAAAGTAGTCAGTCTTCAGTCGTCAGTCTTGAAACTGAGAACTGAACACTGAGGACTGACAACTTCTCCTTTGCTGTGGGCGGATAGTTACTTTGCCTCCAGTAGACTTGGATTCTTTGGTTGAACCGCCGGCGGCTCTTTTGAGTTTTATCGCAATTGACGCCGCCGGATAAAACCCTCCCGTGTTCCGGGTATTGGAGATAGTAGAATGCGCGCGCACCGGGGGTTTGGGGGCAGCGAGTAGTGGGTGTTAAGTTCGACACCGGTTGCGTCTGGGGCTGGCGTAGCTCAATCGGCAGAGCAGCGGTTTTGTAAACCGCCGGTTGGAGGTTCGATTCCTCTCGCCAGCTCCACAATGATCGAACCTCCAACCGAGGGGTTCCGAAGGGGATAAGTCCCCTTCGTGGGGAGCGTGCGAGGGGGCTGGCCCCCTCCGCAGGAGCCGGGAGGCAGGCTTAAGGGCCGACCCGGCGCCGGTTGGAGGGTTCGATTCCTCTCGCCAGCTCCACCAGTTCCGCTGACGTTTCAAAGCAACCCAGGTGGCTTGTGATTGGGAGGGTGCTGTGCCCCACTTGAGATTTGGACAGGTACACGAGGTGATGGAACCCCCTGAAAAACCTGTCAAGAACGATCATAATGAGAGCCGGCAGTGGACTTCCTCTCAGTAGCAGGCGGTTGCTGTTCAGCTGTACCGTGGGAGGCGGACCCTCGAACATAGGCGAATTCTCTGCAGCATTGACAGGCAACAAAGAGAAACGACCTGTCCAAGAATTGAGTGCGGCAGTACAATTTGCAACAACAGAAGATGGGCGCGATTGCCCGAGGCCGGGTCAGCGTTGACCTGGGAAGCCGAATCTCCAAGACCTGCGGGGGTGACTGACGTGGAGTTGGGCGATGTATAGTCCATTCTTTGTTGTCTCTCCAGGGAAACCCTCGGTCAGGCCTAGCGGTTCTGTTTGGTGTCTCTCCAGCGGCACGTTACGCGACTGGCGCACCCCGCACGACCCCAGAGTTTCGCCTAAAAGCCTCGACCGTTTCAAGCAACATTTTCGCTTCCCCCGTCGACCGCGTCACTCCCTTGGCCGGCCCGTTCCAATTCAGTATGATTGGGACACCTAAAGCAGACGGTGGCCATGTCGCTTAACAACGGCAGCAATGCATCCATCACACTTCTTGTGTTCGGCACGACCCTCTTGGCCGCGTGCGCCCCGTCTCAGCCCTACCGGCTGGGGCAGGGTTTCTATTCCGAAGACTTTTCTCACGCCCAGGTCCGGGCCGCCATGAAAGCCGGCAAGGTGACTCCTATCAAGACATTTTCCTTCGACGCATCAAGTTGCGGGAACTATACGACCGGCCTCGCGGATGAGCATCTGGTGTACGACACGCTCGGGCACGAGCTTCCGAAGATGGGGGCCAATGCGGCGGAGCAGGTCACAGCGACCGAACCGCTGGGGAATCTGTTTATGAGCTTCATCACCATTCCGATGGGCTGTTCTGACTGGACGATCAGCGGCCAAGCTCTCCTCGTGGACCTTCCGACGCCCATCCGACCCTCTCAGCCCCGCTGACTCCGGAGTCCTCAGTTTTCAGTTCTCAGTCTTCACGATTCACTTTTCACATTTCACCTTTCACGCCTCACTCCCCTCCCATTGTCCTCCCTTGGAAGAGTCGCTGACGGCGCGATGTCCCGTGCAGCGCCGCAAAGAGGTGGCCTCGGAAGATGAACATGGCCACCGCCAGCGGCGGGGTCAGGAGGATGACCAGTCCGGAGCTGGCCAGCTCCGGCAACCCCAGATATCCCAGCCAGGCTGTGAGCAACGTGAAGGGCAAGATCAGCACTTGGAAAAAATCCAAGCCGGCCCCGCGACCCAGACGCCCGGACATCGCGAAAAAAAACGAGAGGCCGAAGGGCGCCACCGCGACCGCCAGGGGAAGAAACCACTCGATCCAGTTGTCGATCACGAACTCATAGCTCTCCCGAATCACGTCCAAGGGCGAATCGTGGCGCACTTGGTAGATAACCTCCGGGGCCGGATTAAGAAGGATGAAAAGCAACAGGAACATCGCCGCCGCGAACACCGCTCCGTTGGGATTGGCTTCCAGCCCCTTGTCCAGCAGCAGCATCGGCACCCAGAGCACGAAGCCCAGGCTGATCACGTCCCAGAAATACCGTCCGACACTGTCCCGGATGTCCTGAACGCCCACACGCCTGCGGCTGCACACAGCCTGTTCGACCAGGCTGAGCGTGGCGCCGACCAGGAGCGCGTTGACGGCTCCCAGAACAAACCCGCCCAAGAACCCCAGCGGAGCCGACAGGGAGGTCGCCAGCACCATTGCGGCGGCAAAGAGCACGACGGCCAGGACGATGATCCAGCTTCGGATGAAGGACTGGACCGTGGCGCGCAACGCCCCTTGGTAGAGGGACCAGATGGCTCGGAGCAGGTCGGTCATGACGACGGCGTCACCGTGGCGGCTTGATCCACGCGGCAGCCGAGCGCGCCAGCAGGCCTCGCGGGACCCAACGCCCCAGCCGGTCCATGAGCGTGCCGCTCCAGTGGGTGGCGACGACGGTCGGCCCCCGTTCGATGGCGCGCAGGGAGGCGGCCACGACATCCGGCGAGGATTGCGACCCGAACGGACTTCTCGGATGGGTCCCGGCGGTCTGGTGAAAATCCGTCTCCGTCGAGCCGGGGCAACAGGCCTGCACCCGCACGTCCGACGCGCGGACCTCCTCGGCCAAGGCCTGCGAGAAGGCGATCAGAAACGCCTTGGTCGCCGCATACTCCGTCATATAGGCGAGGGGGATGAACCCCGCGACCGACGCTACGTTGATGATCGCCCCGGACCGACGCTCGATCATGTCCGGGAGAAAGAGCCGGACGCTTTCCACGATCGTGTTGACGTGCAACCGGAGCATCTCCTGAATGCGCAGCATGGGCTGTTCCGCAAAGGGTCCGTAAAGTCCGAAGCCGGCGTTGTTGATCAGCAGATCGGCTGCCGGCCTGAGGGTGCGCGCGGAGACGAAGAGTTGATGGGCGGCCTCCGGCTGGGACAAGTCGTGCACTGCCACGTCCACGGAAACCGAGGCAGCGCCCCTGATCTCGCCGGCAAGACGGTCCAGCCGGCTCCGGTCGCGGGCGACCAGGAGCAGATCGTACCCTTTGGCGGCCAGGGCTCGCGCATAGTCGGCGCCGATCCCTCGGGACGCGCCGGTTACGACCGCAAAGGGGCGAGTGCCCATCAGCTTCAGGATACCTCCAAGCAAGCCTGAACGCGGAACGATGAATCGTTAACAGTTTTCAGAGTCGTCAGTTGACAGTTTTTAGTTCCTGAGAATTCGGAAACTGATAACTGTAGACTGAGCACTGACAACTAACTGATGACTGACGACCAAAATTCACCGTTCAGCATTCATCATTCTGAGTTCAGCGTTGTTCCATAACGCAGGGACAATAGTCCGGAGCAGCCGTGCAGGTCAAGCTGCCGCTGCTTGACCCGCGCCTTCTGCTCCTCTATAAACAGGAAGCGATAGTTGCGGAATGCAGGTGTTCTGATGGTGCCAGCCTATGCCGGTCATGCGGGTGAAATGGGCGGTCAAGCGATGATGCCCCATGAACTCGCAGGTCTCGTAGCAGTCCTCTTTTTATTGGTCATCTCCCTGGCCATCCTGACGGTTTTTATCATCCGGCGACTCCGGCGTCTCGAGCGACGCCTGCGCGCGCTGGAGGAGGAATCGGCCGCTGGGCGGCTGGATGCAGTCTCCCCCCACTAGCAACCCTCACCTACGTTTACCGTTTATTAGATGAGTAGTCTATTGACTTGGCCAAGGGCATGATTATTGCTGAGCTTTACGCGGAGGTAGTTCGAGGGAGGATTTCCAATGGATATGAACCGGATGACGCTGAAACTCCAGGAGGCGCTCCAAGCTGCATCTGCCCATGCTCTGCGGCGCAGCCATCAGGGTATCGACGTCGAGCATCTACTCCTGGCGCTGTTGGAGCAGGACGGCGGACTGACCAAGCCCCTGCTGGAGCAGGCGGGGCTCTCGGTGGCGGCCGTGCAGAGCGCAACGGAGCAGGCCTTGGCGAAGCTGCCGCAGGTGCAGGGGAGTGGTGCGGCGCCCGGTCAGCTCCATGTCACCTCCCGTCTGTCCCAGGTCCTTACCAGCGCGGAACAGGAGATGCAGGGTCTGCGGGACGAGTATCTGAGCGTGGAGCATGTCCTGCTGGCCATGGTGAACGAGGGGGGTCTCTTTCGCCGCTTGGGCCTGACCCGCGATCGGCTGCTTGCCTCGCTCCAGCAGGTCCGCGGCCATCAGCGCGTCACCAGCCAGGACCCGGAAAGCACCTATCAATCGCTGGAGAAATACGGCCGCGACCTGACAAAGTTGGCGGGACAAGGCAAGCTGGACCCGGTCATCGGGCGGGATGAAGAAATCCGTCGCGTGATCCAGATCCTCTCCCGGCGCACGAAAAACAACCCCGTGTTAATCGGCGAGCCGGGCGTCGGGAAGACTGCGATCGTCGAGGGGCTGGCGCAGCGCATCATCAAGGGCGACGTGCCGGAAGGGCTCAAGCAGAAGCGGCTGATCGTGCTGGACATGGGCGCCCTGGTGGCTGGGGCCAAGCACAGGGGGGAATTCGAGGAGCGGCTCAAGGCGGTCCTCAAGGAGATCCAGGCGGCCCAAGGGCAGATCCTCCTGTTCATCGACGAGCTGCATACGGTGGTGGGCGCGGGGGCGGCGGAAGGGGCCATGGATGCAGCGAATCTCTTGAAGCCGATGCTGGCGCGAGGCGAGCTGCATTTGATCGGCGCCACCACGCTGGACGAATATCGCAAGCACATCGAAAAGGACGCCGCGCTGGAGCGGCGTTTCCAGCCCGTCATGGTGGACCAGCCCTCGGTCGAAGACACGATCTCAATTCTCAGAGGCCTGAAGGAGCGGTACGCGGTCCACCACGGGGTGCGGATCAAGGACGCGGCGCTGGTGGCGGCGGCCAAGTTGTCCCACCGCTATATCGCCGACCGGTTTCTCCCCGACAAAGCGATCGACTTGATCGACGAAGCGGCGGCCCGGCTGCGGACCGAGATCGACAGTTTGCCGGCCGAGATGGACGAGGTCTCGCGCAAAGTCATGCAGCTCGAAATCGAGCGGGAGGCGCTGCGCAAAGAAACGGACCCGGCCAGCCGCGCGCGCCTGGAGACGTTGGAGCAGGAACTGGCGGAAAAGAAGCGTGATTTGGATGCGCTGAAGGCGAGATGGGAGGCCGAGAAGGCCTCCGTCGGCCGGCTGCGCAAGCTGCGCCAGGAGATCGAGGAGGTCAAACATCAGATCGAGCGGGCCGAGCGGGCCTACGACCTCAACCGGGTGGCCGAGCTGCGGTACGGCGAGCTGCCCAGGTTGGAGCGTGAGCTGACCATTGAAGAACAGTCTCTGGTCAAGAAGCAGGGAGAGAGCCGGCTCCTGAAAGAGGAAGTGGACGAAGAAGACATCGCGCTGGTCGTCAGCCGCTGGACCGGCATCCCCGTCACCCGCCTGGTGGAAGGCGAAATGGAAAAGCTCCTGCGGCTCGAAGAGCTGCTCCACCGCCGGGTGATCGGCCAGGACGAAGCGGTGCAGGCGGTGGCGGACGCCGTGCTTCGGGCCAGATCCGGGATCAAAGACCCGAACCGCCCGATCGGCTCCTTTCTCTTTCTGGGCCCGACGGGCGTCGGCAAGACCGAGTTGGCGCGCTCGCTTGCAGCGACTCTCTTTGACGACGAGGCCAACCTGATCCGGATCGACATGTCCGAATATATGGAGAAGCACACGGTGGCCCGGCTGATCGGCGCGCCTCCCGGCTATGTCGGCTACGAGGAGGGCGGGCAGCTCACGGAAGCGGTCCGGCGCCGTCCTTTTTCAGTCATCCTCTTCGATGAGATCGAAAAGGCGCACCACGATGTATTCAACGTGCTCTTGCAAGTATTGGATGACGGCCGGCTGACGGATTCCCAGGGCCGGACCGTGGATTTCAAGAACACGGTCCTGATCATGACGTCCAACATCGGCAGCCAGGACATTCTGGAGGCCCAGCAGCGGCGGGTCCCCTACGACGAGCTGCGGAAGCTGGTGATGGCCGAGCTGCGGCGACATTTCCGCCCCGAGTTCCTGAACCGGGTGGACGAGACCGTCGTGTTCCATCCGCTGGCAGTCGAACAACTGAAAAAAATCGTGGACATTCAACTGGGCCGGCTGCGAGAGCGTCTGGCGGAACGGCGGATCCCGCTGGCGCTGACGCCGGCCGCCCTCGCCGACCTGGCCGCGCGCGGGCACGACCCGGTTTACGGAGCCCGTCCGCTCAAGCGGCTGATCCAACAGGACATTGAGACGCCGATCGCGCGGCTGCTGGTCAAGGGCGAGCTGAGGGATGGGGACACGGCCACGGTCGATGTCAAGGACGGGCGGATCCTTGTCGTACCCACGGTGGAAGCTCAGACGACGTGATGAGCTCACAAGGATGGACAGCAGGGCCTTGACTCCTGCCGGGCAAGGATTAACTTCAAAGCATGTTGACCTGCTAGCACAGGGTTTACTCACGCGAAGCTTGATTGATATTTACTGGAGGCAAAGTAACTATCCGCCCCCATTCGATCGAAGGGGGCGGTTCAAGCGAAGCTTGGTATGGAGGGAAGCACCATGACGCTGACGACTTCTTCTTATAGTCCGCTGGACGTTCAAATCGACAAGTTCTTCAACGATGCTCTTCGCGCAGTGGGCGGAGGGGTGAGGGTCTGGACACCGGCCTGCAACACCTTTGAAGATGAACAGGGTTTCTGGGTGCACGCGGCTCTACCAGGGATGGACCGGAAGAGCATCCAGATCGTGGTGGAAGACGGGGTCCTGATCCTGAAGGGCGAGCGAAAAGAAGAGGCCTCGGACGAGACCAGGACCTACTTTGCGAGGGAGATCGGTGGGGGAGCCTTTTCACGGTCGTTCAGGCTGCCTGCCAACGTGGATACGACCAAGGTGGAGGCCACGTACAAAGACGGCATCCTGAGCATCGCGCTCCCGAAGCGGGAGGAAAGCAAGCCCCGCCGGATTACCATCGAGACGAAGTGAAGATCAAGAGCCGATGGCTGATAGCGTATGGCGTAGGACCTCTTACCATTCGCTGTCAGCCGTTTGCCTGGCCTAGCCGATTGAGACAGACTTGCCCTGCAGATCGCTCTCCTGTCCGCTCAGCCGATGTTTTTCGATGCGCCACTCGGTCGGCGAGATCTCCAGGAGATGACCTTTGACGGTCAGGATGTTCCCTTGCCGAAAGGACACGCGGCCCCCTTCCTTGAGCTCCACGTGCAGCACGACCTTGCCCGACTCCAGATTCTTGAGCAAAACGCCGGTCGGCGAGGTCGAAAGCTCATGCGCTCGACGCTCGTTGAAGGCCATCGAACTATGCACTACCTTGGCGGTTATCCGCCCCACCTGATCGAACTGAACGAAGTTGACCAAGAGGGGACCGGCCGCCCCCTTCAAGGTCAGCGCGATCTGCGGTACTCCTTCGATCTCCACCGTTCCGTCCGCATTGCGATAGAGATTCGATCCGATCTCGATGTCCATCAGTTTCTCCTCAGCAAAGAAGCTATCAGCTTTCAGCCATCAGCCTTCAACTCTCAGCCTCAGAATCTCTTCTTTGCGTCCGGTGCTGACGGCTGAAGGCTGACAGCCTCCCGGCTATGGTTTTTTAATGCGATCCAGAATCAGTGCGACGCAGCCTCCCAGGAGTCCCCCGCCCAGAATCGCCGTGCCGACTTCCACCAACTCGGCTTCCCAGAGGGGCCCGGGCACGTGCAACGCCTCGCGGAATCCCCCTTGGAGCAGAATGACCGCCAAAGCCAGGGTGGCTCCCACGACAAACCACCAGGCGAACACTCTGAGGGGATGCGCCGATCCATCCTTCATGACAACTCCCCGCGGCGGTCGCGGCTCTCACGCACCGTCGCATCCGGGAGCCCGACGACCGAAAACTGGGGCAGTCCCCCGCCGATATCCACCTCCACCTCGACTGGATAGGCCTCCAGCCCGACCAGCGCCGCGCTCAAAACCTTCGCCAACATGGAGAACTCGCAACGAGTGATCAGTTCAAAGTTATCGGTTGTCAGTTATCAGTTCCAGTATTCAGCGATCAGGCGTCAGTTTTCGACTGAGCACTGATCACTGATAACTGAGGGCTTTTCTGAAGCGTGGCGGATTATAGGCGCCGCCTGACCGCTTTTCAACATTGCTCCGGGTCCGGCCGCATGTATAATGGAGCCATGCATCGTCCGCCTACACCTATGCAGAGGCATCGCACGAGGGCGTTTCTTCTGTCCTTTCTTGGACCGGCCTGCGCCCTGCTGCTGTGGCTGCAGCCGGCCTGGGGGCAGGAGGGCCCCGGTCTTGGGGAATGGACCAGGCTGGCGCCGGCCCCCACCAAGCGCACGGAGGTCGTGGCGGCAGTGGTGGGCGGAAAGATCTACCTGCTCGGAGGCTTTGCGGAGCCGGCACTGGGCAACCTGACGAGCTTGACGGTCAGCAATCTTGTGGAGGAGTATGACCCGGCCACCGATCGCTGGAACCACAGGACTCCGCTCCCGATCGGCCTGCACCACGCCGGCGCCGCGACGGTCGGAGGCAAACTCTATGTGATCGGCGGCTTCACGACTTCCTTCTTCTCGGTCTGGCAGCCGGTGGCCAGCATGTTCATCTACGACCCGGTCGCCGACCGCTGGACGGAGGGAGCTCCGATGCCCACCCAGCGAGGCGCGCTCGCAGTAGCTGAGTTAGACGGCAAGCTCGTTGCGATCGGCGGGTACGACGGAACCGACAACTCGGCATTCGTGGAGGCCTATGATCCGGCGACCGACCGGTGGAGCAAGCGCGCGCCCCTGCCCACCCCAAGAGACCACCTGGCAGCCGTCTCGGTCGGCGGAAAGCTCTACACCTTCGGCGGCCGCCTCCAACGTGACTACGGACGTAACCTGGCCGTCACCGAGGTCTATGATCCTTCCGCCGATCGCTGGACGAAAGCGGCGGATCTCCCGACCCCGCGAAGCGGGATCACAGCCGGAGCGCTCAAGGGAATCATCTACGTCCTCGGAGGCGAGGCCCCGGAGGGTACGTTCCGGACCAACGAGGCCTACGACCCGGCCACCGACCGGTGGCGGACGATGGCGCCGATGCCGACCGGGCGGCACGGGCTCGGCTCAGCCGTGGTTAGCGGGCGGCTCTATGTTCTCAGCGGCGGGCCGACCCCGGGCGGATCGTTCAGCAACGTCACCGAAGCCTTCCTGCCTCCGGCGAGCCAAACAAGCCACCCGCCAAGCAGGGTTCCGAGCGCGTTCCGCAGCAGCCGTGCGACGGCGAACCAGGTGGGCACCGTCATGGCCCTGCTGGCGACCTTTCAGGATGCCGAGGCGCTCCCGCCTGAATCCAGCCCGGAGGCCAATCAGTTGATCAAGGCTCTGATCCAGTTCCAGGCCGCCTTCATGAAGAGCGACAGCCAGGCTGTCCGGCAGTTTTTCAGTCAAGCCTTGACGGCCGGATTCGGGGACCAAGCGCCGGCCGCCGCCGCGTCGTTTCGGGCCGACGGGTGGACTTCACGGTCGCTGGAAGCGGTCATCGACTATGGAGCCGGCCGTTCCCTGCGAGATCAGGCAGAGCTGCAGACCGCCCTGGGCTCTTTCAACGTCGGCGCGAGCGACTTCGATCTCCTGAGCCGGACCTTCACAACGGCGCGCCGTCACCTGACTTCCCAGGGACAGGATCTGCACCAGGTCTACGAAGCCCGGCGGCGCGAGATGCCGGGGTCCCCCGCACAGCGATGAATGATGAATGCGGAACGATGAATGTGTATAATTCTTCCCGTTCAGCATTCAGCATTCATCATGCAGCAATGAAGAAAGGAAGACCGTCATGGCGACCAAAGCCTACATTCTCATCAAGGTCAAAGCCGGCAAGACGAAGGATGTCATCAAGTCGCTGAAGAAGCTCCCGGGCGTGGAGCAGGCCCATCCCTGTTTCGGCCAGCCTGACATCTTCAGCTTCGTGAACGTGGCGGATGAGAAGGCGCTGTCGGACGTGGTGATCACAAAGATCCACACCATCGACGGGGTCGAGGAAACCGACACGCATATCGTGGCAGAAACGTAAGCAAGAACGTCATTGGTCATTTGTCACTCGTCATTCGTATCGGATAGAGGAGAGGACTCTTTTGCGAATGATGCGTGACGCCTTTGCTTACAACTGCACAGCCCGTCCCTCCTCGGCCGACCGGTAGCAGGCTTCGGCGATCTCCACCGCCCTGAGTCCATCCAGACCCGTAACCGGCATCGGACCGTTGCCCGCAAGTGCTTGAAGAAACCTCTGCAAGACTTCCACGAGGGTCGGCCGGTCCTCGACGGTCCATTCGTCCACCTCGGTGCGTGACCGAACCAGTGAGAGACGGTGGCCGTACCAGTCGGCGACGATCTGCCCCTTGCCTCCCACCCACTCAGCCCTGCCGACCCGCCCCTCACTCACCCGCGACACGTCGATGAGACCAGACAGGCCTCCGACCGTCTGAAGCCTGACAAGGGCCCTGGATTCGGGTTTCCCCGGCGCTTCTCGCCACAGGTCACAGGAGACCTCGCGCACTTCGTCGCCGGTGAGAAAACGGACTAGGTCCAAGTGATGGATGCCGATCTCCAGCAGCACTCCGCGCCCCCCATAGTCAGCAGGATTCTGAAAGACCTCCGGGCGAGGGTCCACCCGGTTCGTCAACACCAAATAACGGCGCGGCTCGACCTTCGCCGATTCCTTTTTCAAGGCCTGCACGGCCGCATCGAACCGGAGGGTTTGGGCGGTCATGAGGGGGACGCCGGCCTTATCGGCAGCCTCGACCATGACACGCGCATCGGACGCACTGGCTGCCAGAGGCTTCTCGATCAAGAGAGGTTTGCCCGCACGGACCGCTGTAAGGCAGACCGCCTTGGTAAGAGAAGGCGGCGTCACGACGACCACCGCCTGCACCGCCTGATCCGCGATCAAGCCTTGGTAGTCCTGGTGAAATCGGAGCCCGTGGTCGGCGGCAAAGGCACGCCCCTTGGCTGCATCCCGACGGCAGACCGCCACCAGTCTTGCCTCAGGCAGAGGCTCCAGAAGATGCTTGGCGTACCTCGTGCCATGACGCCCCAGCCCAATCAGCCCGACCCCGATCGACGCCGCCATGTTCTCTTTCCTTCCCGCCCGATCTGGCTTTCACGAGCCGCAACCGGTGAGATTGTATCGGCGCATGACCATCCGGTCAACCGGCAGGGCCTCATCAACAGTCTGAAAGTCCGACGGTCTGAAAGTCTTTCAAGTCGGAGGACCTTACAACTTTCAGACTTTGAGACTTTACGACGAGCCAGGCTCATTGACAAGCCGGCGCAGCCATCGCTATAGTGCCCTACAGTCAACGCTGAATGCTGAACGGTGAACGGCAAGTGACCGGTTTCCGACGTTCATAATTCATCATTCAACATTCATCATCGCCTTGGACGCCTGCCAGAGAACAGCAGCGCCCTCCCCGCGAAATTCCAACCAAGCGAAGGAGCATCATGTCTCAGAGGATTCCACCATTCACCAAAGAGCAGATCGGGACCGGTGCGGTACGCTTCCCGAGCGGGGCCCCGATCCCCTCTATCACAGATGCGTCGGTCGACCCCTACGCCAAAACGCGCGTCCCCAAGGAAACGCAGGTGGAGGGCCTCATGTTCTGGCCCCAAGTGAAGGGCGTCTATCCGGGTCTGGTGGTGCTGCACGAGGCCTGGGGACTGAACGCCCAGATCAAGGATCTGGCCTCCAGGCTGGCTCGCGAAGGGTTCGTGACGCTCGCGCCCAACCTGTATACCAGACAGGGCGGGATGGTGACCGCCAACGCGGAGGTGGCGACGGCCCTTGCAGAGCGCATCAAGGAAATCGACCTGCTGCAAGACATCAACTCGTGCTGCGAGTTTCTGAACACCCGCGACCATGTCAAGCGCAACATCCACGGCGTCATCGGATTCGGGATGAGCGGTCTCCTGGCCATGAAGTTCGCCTGTCAGCGAAAACGGTTGCGGGCGGCCGTCGTGTTTTACAGCACCCAGCTCGTCCTTCCGAGCATCCTCAAGGACCTCTCCTGCCCACTGCTCTACCATCGGGCCGGAACAGACGGACCCGTAACCGCCCAGCAGACTGAGGGACTCCTACAGACCGCCAAGGACTTTGGGAAACGGATCGAGGTTCTGAACTACCAGGACGCGCCTTCCGGCTTTTGCAATGAAACCCAAGCCACCTACCGGCCGGATGCGGCGGAGAAGGCCTTTGAATCGACGATATTATTCCTCACTGATTGCTTCAAATAATTCCGGTAACTTATTGTTTTTAAAATGGCTGTCAGCTTTCATCCATCAGCATCAGCGCCCACGCCTTCCCCTTCAATGGGGCGGGCCCAGGAGGGGCCACTCGGTGTCGCCGTCACGATGGTCATGATGGCGGCCCTTCTGCCATCCCCTTCATTTGCCTCGCCGGAACCCGAGCAGCCGGACTTCGCGGCGGTTATCCGCACGCAGGCACAGGTTCTCGACGCCGTCGCTTCCGATGCGGACGCAGCCGCTCTCTTCCTGTCTCACCTTGGTCCGGCGCTGGACCTCAAAGACAGCGCGACCATCCTCTCGCCCTCACTCTCGACAAAACCCCCTGCTCCTCCATTCATGCCCTTCGACAAGGCTATGCGCTCGGAGCTATCTGCGACGGCGACTCAGCTCACGACCGAGCTGGCCGCCTGGCGGCTTGCCGCGACTCTCAAGGAGGCAACCGACACGGGCGATGTCGTGGGACTCAAGACGGCTCTGGGGCGGGCAGCCCGGCAGAGGACATGGCTTTTCGCCGGAGATACACGTCAGTCGCTCCGGCGGTCCATCGACTTAAGTGCGGTGCTGAGTGACGTTGCCCCTGCAGGCGGGCTTCAACCGATCAGCCCGTCCGGGTACGCGGACTACGCGGCCTATCTGGACAGGACCTACCCGCTACTTACCCAGGCCAACGGTTCCTGGGTGGCGGTAGCGGAACAGGAAGGCGTATCCGGCATCCGCCGACGCCTGGCGGAATTCTGGACCGAGGGCCGCGAAGCAGCTGACAAGGACCTGTTTGCGAACCGCTACTTCCAGACCGTTCTGCGTCCGGTCCTCGCTGCTCACGCGATCGCCCTGGCTGTCCGGGCGGAAGCGGAGGCTGAGCGGGGGGCGCGCGAGGCATGGACGCGCTTGCATATCTGGCGAGAACGTCTGCGGGAAATGAAGGGGATCGAGCGGCTCTGCGGCACTTGGCACTGGACGGTGCACAACCATAAGAATCATCAGGAGCACAAACTGATCATGTCTTTCCCGCCTCCTGCCACAGAGGCTGCTTTGCCCGACCCTCAGGCATCAGCCGGCCCGCCCGGTCCCCGCCCCGCGAAAACCGTCGTGCTGGGAGATGGAGTGTACTTGCGTTGGGAGTTCCCGGGCGGGTATCAGGAGGACAGTCTCCTCTTCGCAGCCGAAGGCCAGCGCCTCGAGGGAACCTTCGTCAATTCAGCCGGCGCCTGGGGATCCATCACAGGGAAACGCGTGGCTCCCTGCCCTCGTTAACGCTGAACGTAGAATGTGAATGCTGAACGATGAATTGCAGAAGTTCAGATTCTGCTTCTTCCATTCATCACTCATCATTCATCGTTCATCATTGCCGGTCGGGTCACCAGGTAAAGACGTTCAGCTCGACGCGGCGGTTCTTGGCACGGCTCTCCGGCGTGAGGTTGTCGGCCACCGGCTTGAATTCCCCGTAGCCGACGGCGACTGTCTTCTGGGGCGGAACCTTGTGCAGCTCCGTCAGCACGCGCACCACCGTGACCGCCCGCAGCGAAGACAGTTCCCAGTTGGAGGAGAACTGCGCGTTGCGCAGCGGGACATTGTCGCTGTGTCCTTCGACGCGGATCTCCTTCACGTCGTCGCCCGCGTCGGCCAGCACTTCGGCCAGCGCTTCCAGAATCGGCAGCGACTCAGGCTTGACATCAGCCCGGCCACCTTCGAACAGCAGGCTGTCCTCGATCGTGATGAGGATCCCCCCCTCGGTGGCGGTGAGCTTGAGCTTTTCTTTGAGGTCGAGGTCCAGCACGGCCTTCTTGACCACGGACTGGGCGCGGGTCATGAAGTAAACCTTCTTATGGATGGCCGGAATGATGGCCGACTTTCCTTCCCCGACATCGTAGCGCTGATTGGAAGAGACCTCGACCCTAATCTGGGGCACGAAGGCCTCCTGCAAAGCCTTGCTGAAGACCTTGAACTTGCCCTCGTTGATCATCGAGGTGGAATACATCACGACGAAGAAGGCAAAAAGGAGCGTGATGAAGTCGGCGTAGGACACCAGCCAGCGCTCGTGGTTTTCGTGCTCTTCATGCTTGGGCTTTTTGGCCATAATCCTTCGTGAAGCGTCGTTCGTGAAGCGTCTCTCGTCGTGACTGAAGTGGTCAGTGTTCAGTTCACAGTAGTCGGTTCTCAGCGAACTGAAAACTGTTTACTGATAACTGACAACTTCCTCATTCACGTTTCACGCTTCACGTCTATTTGCCCTTCGGTTTCGCCTGTTCCCTCTCGCTGGCCGAGAGGTACCCTTCCAGTTTTTCCTGAAGCAGCCGCGGGTTCTCGCCCTGCGCCAGCCCCGCCAGGCCCGTGATGATCATGGTCCGATTGGCAGCCTGGTACTTGAGCTTGAGCTTGAGTTTGTTGGCGATCGGCAGAAAGAGGAGGTTCGCCGCGCCGACCCCGTACACGGTCGCCACGAAGGCCACCGCAATCCCGCCCCCCAGCTTCGACGGGTCGGCCAGATTTTCCATCACGTGGATCAGGCCCAGAACCGCCCCCAGGATACCGACGGTCGGGGCATAGCCGCCGGCCGCTTCATAGACCTTGGCAGCGGTGACGCCCTCCTCCTCATGGTGCTCGACCTCAACTTCCAGGATCTCGCTGACCAGCTTGGCGTCGGTGCCGTCCACGATCAACTGGATGCCTTTGCGCAAGAACGGATCCTTGATATCCTTCAGCTTGGACTCAAGCGCCAGCAGTCCCTGCTTGCGGGAAAGGTTGGCCAAATCGATGATGCGGGCAATGTCCCCCTTCAGATCCTGTTTGGGATTCAACAGGGCCAAAGAGAGCATCGAGATGCTTTTGATCACAACCGACAGGGGATTTTGGACACAGATGGCGCCGATCGTCCCGCCCATGACGATCACGAAGGCGGTCAACTGCATGATGGAACCGGCGTGCCCGCCTTCCAGGGCCTGGCCGCCCAAGATCGACGCGAACGCGAGCACCACCCCCAGGATGGTCATGATATCCATGAAGCAACACCTCTAACAGACAGCAACCGACAGCAACGAATCACCAACCGACAGGTCGCCGCTTGAGCCTGCAGGAGCGGCTTGCAGAACGCGGCAAACCCTGCTAGGGTGCTTCCGCAAAGAAGAAGTTGTCAGTCCTCAGTTTTCGGTTCTCAGTTTCATGCCTGAAGACTGATGACTGAAAACTGACTACTCCTTCGCAAGCACGGTATGGAGGCTCCCATGACGCCGGCAGAAAGCCTGATCCTCGACGCCAAACAGGCCATTCTTGAAGAGCAGCACCGTCGATTCCAGGTCCTGCAGGAAGAGGGTCACTGGCAAGAGGCCTTACAGCAGTTCCAGGTCACGCTGAGCTGCGCCTCGGATCTCCTGAACCATTCGCTCGCGGTGCTGGAGCAAGTGCTCTCCGACCGCCGAAAAGCCGCACAGACAACCACCCTCTCCGTGGACCACGCCGCCGACCATCGGCAGCCGCCCCCTCCCGGTTCTGGCGACCGCTGAGCGGTTTACGCCGTTTGCAGCGCCGCCTGTTCACCGGGCGAGAACAGGCGATTCAAGTCCAACACGATCAAGAGCCGGTCGGCGATTCTCCCCACGCCGCGAATGAACTCCGCTCCTACCGTGCTGCCCAACGCCGGCGGCGCTTCGATCGTCGAGCAGGGAATCCGCAGGACTTCCGACACCGAGTCCACGATCAGCCCCACGATCAGATTGCGCACGCTCACGACGACGATGCGGGATTGCTCGGTGCGCTCCGCATCCGCCATGCCCAAGCGCCGCCGCAGATCCAGCACCGGAATGATGCGCCCGCGCAGGTTGATGACGCCCTCCATGAAGGCCTGCGCCTTGGGCACGCGGGTCACCTCCACCATCCGGATAATCTCTTGCACGCTGAGGATGTCGATCGCGAACTCCTCGCGGGCCAGGCAGCACGTGACAAGCTGCCAGAACTCTTCTCCGCCTCCGCTGTCAGCGTTGTTTTCCTCGGCCAGCGCGGCGTCCCGACGTCGAGGCGGCGCTGAGTCAGATCCTGCAAGGGAGCCCCGCGTCTTATGGGTATCGGCTCCTGCACGCCCTGCTCAAGCGCCATGGAATCAGGTGCAATCCCAAGACGGTCTGGCGGATCGTGCAGCGACGGGGCTGGCTCGCGACCGGTCGGTCTCGCATCCGGCGCAGCGGCCGCCGGCACGAGGGCCAGGTGCGAGTGCCCGAGTCGAATCGACGCTGGGCCTCCGACATCACCGGCATTCGCGCCTGGAACGGCCAGAAGGGACGCCTAGCGATCCTGATCGACTGTGCCGATCGGATGATCCTGGCCTGGCGGTTTGCGCGCCGGATCACGGCCGAGGACCTGGCCGAGATGTTGCGAGAAGCGGTCTTCCGTCGCTTCGGCGAGCACCGCGCCGGCGCCACGGGCATCGAGTTCCTGAGCGACAATGGCCCGGAGTACACATCGCATCGGTTCCGGCCCTTCGTGGAGAAAATGGGCTTGGTGCCTTGTCATACGCCGAGGCGGAGTCCAGAGTCGAATGGCTTGGCGGAGGCCTTCTTCGGGAGCTTCAAGCGGGATTATGTCTATCAGGCGTGTCTCGAGACCTTGGAGGAGGTGGGGCGCCAGATCCCGATCTGGATCCAGCATTACAACGAGCAGGCACCCCACAGTGCCTTACAGATGCGCGCACCCGCGGAGTTCTATGCGGAATGGATCGTCAGAAACCTACAACGGCCTGTCCAAAACTAAGTGGGGCAGTACAGAGAGTGTCAAATAGGCCGCGCGGCCCGTCATCTCTGCTCAGAGCGGCCGGCCGGCTAATGCATCAAGGCAGCGGTCCAGGGCGACGAAGTCCTCCAGGGTTTGGATGCCTCTCTCCGCCAGATGCGGCTGGAACTGCGGCACCACGCGGCCACCAGCGGCGATCGGACAGTGGCTCCCGACCGACGAGGACAGTTCCTGCAAGAAGGCGGCCGCCTCGGGCTCCGAAGACGGCGTCGTCAAGGACAGCAGCAGCAGGCTGGGTCGGATCTGCGTGCAGAAACTCGCGAGCGAATCCAGGGGAACGAGGGCTCCGAGATAATAGACGCGACAGCCCCTGGCGCGGCAATGATAGGCCACGGTCTGCGCGCCGATCTCGTGGGCCTCCGTGGGCGGACAAGCCACCACGATCTCGGGCCCCCCTTCATTCACCGGCAAGTGGTTCATCGCGGAAAAGAGCTTCTGCTGCACCTGTCTGGTCACATAATGCTCCACCGCTACGTTGAGCCGGCCGTCATACCACAGTTGACCGACTCGCTCCTGCAGCGGCAGAAGAATGCCGTGGAGTGCCTCCTCAAAAGGGATCACCGCCACCGCCCCGTTGAGCTTCCGCTCGAAGACCGCCCGGTCGAGCGGCTCGAGGGCCGCGATCAACTCGCCCAGCACGCGGTCGTAGAGAGTGGCGGCTCGCGCCGCCGCCTGCACGGGCACCGCTTTCATCCGCGCCAGCAATTCATCATGCCCGAGCGCAGCGAGGTCCCCGATCGAGTGACCCTTGTCCATTTCGGACTTGACGTAGCGGAGCAGGGAGACGTCTTCGTCCGTGTAAATGCGATACCGATTGGATCCCCGGCTCGGCTGCACCAAGCCATAACGCCTCTCCCAGACGCGAATCACGTCTTTCGATAAGCCGGTGAGTTTCGCAACTCTATGAATTCTATGTGTATTCATATTTTTGAGGCCACATTACTACCATTATGTCTAATGTATGTCAAATATTTTTTACAAATACTCTTGACACATTTGACAAAATGCCTTATACATTCGACGCAACATTGGACGCAACGGCCGAGATCGCTCGCATGAAAGGGAGGATGGAGGGAAGCCATGGCATCAGCCATCGCGAAACTCAACGCTAGGGCGGATCAAACCAGGACCGGCCAGGTCGCCGACAAGGCCGCCTGCGAAAGATGCGGCGGCTTGATGGTGCGGGAATGCTACGAGGACTTGTGGGTTGATCAGGAACCGAGCTGCTTCGACGCGTGGCGGTGTGTCCAATGCGGAAACGTCCTCGATGCGGTGATCGAGAGAAACAGGCTCCATCCCGAGCAGGCGGTCAGCCTGCACAACACATGGGCTTCGGACCTCTCGGCCCCTATTCTCACGCAGGAAGGAGGGCATATCTCCGGTCAGTCGGCAGCGCAGTCAAACCAGGGCGCGCCTAACGGCGCCCCATTAGGAGGAGAAAGGATATGAGACACCACACAGCCATCACCGTGTCGGCCATAGCGGTAGTCCTGACAGCGCAACTGACGGGACCGGCCGTCGGCGCGCCCACCCAGGTGCCCACGAAAGCTCCCACGAACATGGTCCTGGTCCCCCGCGGCGAGTTCAAGATGGGCAGCGCCATGCATAGCGACGAATCCCTGCACAACGTCGTGCTGGACGCCTACTACCTTGACAAGTACGAGGTCTCCAACCAGCGCTACGGCGAATTCATGAAGGCCACCGGCCACGCCGCCCCAGCCTACTGGGACGACAAGCGCCTCAACAAGCCCGAGCAGCCGGTCGTCGGTGTCAACTGGCTCGATGCCAAGGCCTTCTGCGAATTCGACGGCAAGCGCCTCCCCACCGAGGCGGAGTGGGAAAAGGCCGCCAAGGGGCCTGCGGGGGACAACCATTATCCCTGGGGACACAGGCGGGTCGACACCAAGCACGCGAACTACGGCCAGAACGTCGGCTTCACGACAGCGGTGGATTCCTATCCCGAGGGCGTCAGCGGCTACGGCGCCTACAACATGGCCGGCAACGTCTTCGAATGGGTCGCGGACTGGTACGACCCCAAGTATTACAACCAGAGCCCAGCCTTGAATCCGCAAGGCCCCGAGAAGGCCTACAAGATGGGCCACATGGGAGAGATGAAAGTGCTGCGCGGCGGCTCCTGGCTGGCCCCCGAGCAGTCCCTGCATACCTCCCATCGCTTCTGGAATCGGCCCGAGAACAATTCCTACGGGGTCGGCCTGGGCTTCCGTTGCGCCATGAATGCGCCCGAGGATTTCCTCGAGGCCAGCCGCGAAGCCTACATCCAGGCCTTGATCAGCATGGGGGCCGAGAAGCCCGGCGACGCCCTGGCGTCCATTGGAGAGGCCCTCAAGGGCGATCCGGGAAATCGCGAATACCGGCAGCTGCTGACCGATATCAAGAAGCAGATGAAGACCATCAAGAAAAAGTAACCGGGCCGCGAGGGGCTGGCAGAGGCCCGCCCCTCGCCCCCCACCCGCGACAGAGGAGGCTCGCACATGAACTCGACATGGACCCGACCGTTCCTTCCCCTTCTCATCCTGGCCGGAGCCGTCATCATCGTGCCGATGACGACTGCGGCAGCCGATGAGAAGACCGCAGCCATCAAGGATATGGCCTACATTCCCTTCGGCGAATTTTTGATGGGCAGCACCACCCAGGCCAATGCGCCGAGTCAGCCTGCGGGCAAGGCCCGGACGGCCAAGGAGAGGCTGAAAGACAGTCCCCAGTCGTGGGCGAACTTTCATGACGAAGCCCCGGCTCACCCCGTTGTCCTGGACGCCTATTACCTCGACAAGTACGAAGTCTCCAACCGGCGCTACGGCGAATTCATGACGGCCACCGGCCACGCCGCCCCTGCCTACTGGGACGACAAGCGCCTCAACAAGCCCGAGCAGCCGGTCGTCGGGATCACCTGGTACGACGCCAAGGCCTTCTGCGAATTCGACGGCAAGCGCCTCCCCACCGAGGCGGAGTGGGAAAAAGCCGCCAAAGGGCCCCAGGGATTCCGCTATCCATGGGGCAACGAGCTGGACCCCGCGCGGGCGAATTATGGCGGACACGACCAGCAAGCAGGCACCAAGCCGGTCGGTTCCTACCCCAACGGCGTCAGCGGCTACGGGGTCCACGATATGGCGGGCAACGTCTTTGAATGGGTCCAGGACTGGTACGACCCGAAGTTGTACCGCCCCGACCTCTCCATCAATCCCACCGGTCCGGTCAAGCCGGTCTGGATGGGCGGCACCGGGACCTATGTAGATCGCCTCACAGTGGGCGAGAAACGCGTCCTGCGAGGCGGCTCCTGGATCGCGGCGCCCCAGTCCATCACGACGACTCATCGGTTTTGGAACCATCCCATGAACAACAGTTACGGAGTCGGGCTGGGATTTCGCTGCGCCCTCACCGCCCCGGCGACGGTCCCCGACCACCTGCGGGAGGCTTACATCAATACCTATTCGAGCATGGGCAAGGAGCAATGGGTGGAAGCCAGGGGGCATCTGGACCGGGCCCTGAGTTTCGACCCGGCCAATCCCGAACTGCGGGAGCTCGACGCCCTTCTGAACGCCAAAATGAAGACCGGGAAACGGTTCTGACCCATTGCAAGGAGCCGTGCCTATGAACGGACGACACATCATACGGTGGGCCCGGCCGGCGGTCTGGCTGGTCCTGGCCCTGGCGTTAGCGGCCCCGGGCCGGGCCGAGTCATCCGGCACGATCCAGGCCGCGAGGCTGGCCGTCGATGAGGCCTGGGACACCTTTCATGCGGCCGCCATCGGCGGCACCTTGAGGTCCCCGGAAGTCCAGACCCAGGTGGAGCGGGACCTGCATCTGGCTCGCGCCCGGCTACTGGAGGCGCAGCGCGCGATGGATCGCGGCGACCCCGGCACGGCCCGGCGGCTGATCGACCACGTGACGGACCTGACGGCCCGCATCATCGCGGCGAGCCGTGAGCCCAAGCCATGACCTTGAAGGAATTTCAGAAGGAGTGACGATGCGGAGACAACGACGGTGGAACCCCCTGCTCCTGGTGACGGCCGCGTGGCTGGCCCTGGCCTGCCCCCAGGCCATGGCGCAAAGCCTCCCGACGGACCCCCGCGACCCGGTTCGCATGATCACGATTCCCGCAGGACCGTTTCTGATGGGCAGCCGGGATGGCACGGGACAGGAGGATGAGCGGCCGATGCGCAGCGTCTTCGTGGACGCCTTCAGTCTGGACGAAGTGGAGGTGACCAACGACCGCTATCTCCGCTTCGTGCAGGCCACGGGGCACAAGCTCCCTCCGAATCCCTATGGCGAGGGACCCCTGTCCGCCCTGCGTGGGATCGGAAATCTGCCGGTGGTGCAGGTCACCTGGCACGATGCCCAGGATTACTGCGAGTGGGCGGGAAAGCGACTGCCGACCGAGGCCGAGTGGGAGAAGGCCGCCAGAGGGACCGATGGCCGGATCTACCCCTGGGGCAATGAGTCTCCGACGCCCCAGCGAGCCAACTTCGACAGGGAGTGGGACGGCGTCAAGACGCTGCTGCCGGTCGGCTCGCTTCCCGAAGGACCCTCCCCCTATGGCGTGGCGGATCTGGCGGGCAATGCCCGCGAATGGGTGGCCGACTGGTACGACCCCGCCTACTACCGGACGGGGCGGAGCCGAAACCCGGCCGGCCCGGACGAGGGGATTCTGAAAGGCATCCGGGGCGGGTCCTGGCGGCACAACGCCAACGACATCCGGGCCGCCATGCGCGGCAAGGGCGGGTTTGCTTTGAGGACGGACGGGACCGGCTTCCGCTGCGCGCGCGGCGCCGATGGAAACTAGCAAGATGACGCGTGAACGGCAGGACCCTGCCCTGGACAGGGGAAAGGTGGCATGCGGCCGTGACCAAGACACCGCACCAGTCGGACGGCGCCAGCGAACAGCCGATCCACTGTCCCCGCTGTCGGGGACTGATGGTCGTGGCGACTTACATGGACCTGCAAGACGACACCGGCCAGATCGAATTCATGGCCCATCGCTGCATGCTCTGCGGCGAGGTGCTCGACCCGATGATCCTGCGCAACCGTTTGGCCGAACGGCCGAGTCTCTTGCGCGGCACCAAGCAGCGTCGTTTCCCCCAGGCCGTGACAACCTCCCCGCCGACCGGCCAGGGGGGCCCAGCGGGCCCCGCGCCGGAAGCGGAGGAGCCTGGCCAGCGCGGCGACGATCAACCTAATCGTGAGGCCCCGGACGAGGCGTAAGACGCCAGCCGGACAAGGAGTGCCGACCATGCGCGACCATGAAGAAGGCAGCAAGCGAATCGTCATCGCCGGAGGCACCGGTTTTGTCGGTCGGCCGCTGGCCCTCCAATCGACGCGCGAAGGCCACCGCGTCACCGTGCTGACGCGCGATTTCGGCCGCGCCACCCTTCTCCTGGGCCCGTCCTTGCACATCGCAGAATGGGACGGCCGCAGCGACGGGCCATGGATGGCGGCCTTGGAGGGGGCGGATGCCGTGATCAACCTGGCCGGCGAGCCCATTGCCGAGGCCCGATGGACCCCGGCTCGCAAGCGGCTCTTGTGGGACAGCCGTGTGGAAGCCACGGCGTCCTTGGTGCGGGCCCTGTCGCGGACAGCCTCCCGCCCCCAGGTCCTGATCAACGCCTCCGGCATCGGGATTTACGGTGCCAGCGCCGGCCTCCCGCTGACCGAAAACGCGCCGGCGGGCTCGGGCTATCTGGCAGCGCTGTCGCAAGCCTGGGAAGCGGAGGCCGCTAAGGCCGAATATTTGGGTCTCCGTGTGGTCCGCATGCGGTTCGGCATGGTGCTCGGGCCGGATGGAGGGGCCCTGCCCCGGATGCTGCTCCCCTTCCGGTCGTTCCTCGGGGGGCCGGTCATGCCCGGCGACCAGTGGGTGTCGTGGATCCATCGGCAAGACCTCCTCGACCTCATTCGCTGGGCCGTCATGACCCCCCAGGTTAGCGGCCCGATCAACGGCGTGGCCCCAGGCGCCGTCACCATGACGGAGTTCTGTCGGACGTTGGGCCGGGTACTGGGGCGACCTTCCTGGATGCCGGTCCCGGCCTTCGCCTTGCGGGTCGCCCTAGGCGAGCTCTCCACCGCGATGACCACGGGACAGCGGGTGGCGCCGGCCGTGGCTCTCCACGGCGGTTTCCGCTTCCGTTATCCGGAGCTGACGGCGGCCCTGGAGCAGATTGTCGGAGCGGATCGTTGGACGGCCGGGTCGAGACCGGCCTCCGGCCGACAGGAACCCTGACGTGCGCAACCGCAGGGAAAGGAGGAAAGACCATGACTTACACAGGCCTAATCATAGGCGGTGCTCTGATGCTCGCGCTGTCCGGAGCGGTCGGATGTGCGGGCCCGCCATCGCCCGAACCGCGGGCATCGCAGGTGCCGATGTCGCAGGACGCCGGCGACCTGGCCTTTCAGTATAAACGCCAGGCCACGACTCTCCACGAGCTGGCGCAACGCTACGACCTGGAAGCCCGGCTGCTGTGGAGCCTGAAGGGAGGCCAGCATCCCGAGACGCTGGGCAAGCTCGATCTGGCCCGATCCCTCTGGGCCCAGGCCGAGGAGGCCGACGACTTGGCGCGGGCCTATCGCCGGCAGATACCCCATAACCGGACCTACTGACCCATAAGGAGCGGACAATGGGACATGGGGCGATACATCCAGACGGTGGCGGCCGGGCTGCTGATCGGAAAAGTCCTGCTGCTGTCGCTGGTCGTCGCCCCGGTGCTCGCCAAACAGCTGGAGCCCGACTGCGCCTTTGGTCGCGCGGTGGGGGCGCCGTTCCCCGCCTATTACGCGCTGGGGATGGGAGCGGCCTGCATCGGCGGGCGGTGCAGATCAATGGAGCGGTGCTCCTGGCCGGATTCGTGATTCTCGGCATCGCCTAGCGAGCGTTGTACGTACTCAACACGGAGGAAGACCATGCGCAAGCCATCATATGCAGCCACCCTGCCCAGTCCCTCACGCCGCGACCTGCTGATCCGAGGCGCCTGGGTCGCCCTGGGCCTGCTCGCCCTGGGACGGACAAATCGGGCGCTGGCCGCAGAGGCCCGGCCCGGTACGAAAGACGGCCACGGCGAGGGAGGCTACCGGCGGGATCCCAACCTTCCCGCGGGCGTCGTTGGCATCGCCTTGCAGCTCTCGGCCGGACGGGTGGGAGACCCGGCGGCGCTTTACGTTGCCACCGTTCACCCGGAGGGCCAGCGAGCAGAGCGGGCCTGACGCACGGTGACGAGTTGGTCTCCGTGGACGGCACCACCCTGGCAGGAAAGACTTACGAGCAGGTCGTCGCCATGGTGCGGGGCGAAGTCGGGACCTCCGTGAAGCTGGGCGTGAAGTGGGATGCCACCGTGCACGAACTGACCCTCATCCGCGTGGCCGAGGAGATCTCTACCGCAAGAAGAAGACGACGTGACGGAGGGGACGCCGTGCCTCGTCCAAGCCCTGACCCGACGGACCCTGATTGGTGGTGGCTGCGGCCCGACCGGGATCAATGCGAGGGGCGGCGAAGGCGTCGGGCCGGGACGGCGGGCGCCGTACCCTCCTGCGGTGCTCCGCCGCCGCGCAGGATGGTCCCGGCTTCCGGCCGGGATCATCCTGCGCCCGGCCCGGGGCGGATGACTGACGCGATGCACAGAATTACGAGCAGACGAGGTCCCATCATGATGCCCACGCTCAAACTGCGTATCACCCTCCGCCCTCTCCTCGGGCTGATCCTGGCGCTGGTGCTCACGCTCCTGATCCCCGCCCAGAGCAGGGCCGAGGATGGCGGGCCCGCGGCCCGCCATACCGGACAGGCCAAGATCTTTCTGGCCGCCGGGGATTATCGCCATGCGCTCGAAGCCTGCGAGCAGTTGATCCGGGAGAGGCCGTCGGCCGCCGGTTACGTCTATCTGACTTACGTCTACCAGGCCATCGACGGGTACCTGGAGCATCTGTCACGGACCGAACAGTGGGGCCTCGTGGATCAACTGTACTTCAACCTGGCTTACCGGGACCCGCAGGACCTGGTGGATCCTCCGGGCGGCATGGCGCGCATGGCCAAGGAAATGATCCAGACCAGCGTCCGCCAGCAGTCCGATGTGAGCGCCGGCATGGCCATGCGGCTCGACCGGCAGCAGACGGAAACGCTTTGGAAGCAACAGACCGCCTGGCGCGGGGCCAAGCCGGACGCGTGGTGGACCGCCGCGCCCCCGGCCTGGCAGTGGTGACGGCCCGGCGCCTGCGCCTGGAGCGAAGGAGCGCGCGCATGGAAACGGCAATGCATCGGACACCACCCGGACGGGACATCCAGCTGCTCGGCGGCCTATTCTTGATCGTGGGGCTCCTCGACCTGATCCTCATCGCCGTGTATCCGGACTACGCCCTCAGGATCTTCGGCACCAGGCTCGAGGGAGTCCTGGGGTTCATGGTCAAGCTGCAATCTCCGGCCCTGCACCTGGCCATCGGCTACGGGTTCCTTTTCTTGCGCCCCTGGGCGTGGGGGCTCAGCCTCGCCTACGCCGGCTTCGGGATTGCCAGCGAAGCCATGAACCAGACAGCCTGGGGACTCCATCCGCTCCGCGCGGCCTTCATGGCGGCGACCGTCGTCTTCGCCTGCTATCTGGTATGGCGCCGCGAGGTTTTCGCCGGGCCGGAGGCCGCGCCGTCCCCCCACGGCCGCGCCCGGCGGGAGGTCCCGCGGCCATGAGAGGGCTCGTCTGGTTCAGGCGCGACCTGCGGGTGCACGACCAGCCGGCCTTGTCGGCGGCCTGTGCCGAGTGCGACGAGATGATCCCCCTCTTCATCTTCGACGAGCCTCTGCTGCGGTCGAAGGAATACGGCTCGGCCGGAGTGCAGTTCATGCTCGACTGCCTCGACGACCTGGCGCAGTCGCTCGCGGGCCGGGGGCTGTCTCTCAGGTGGCGGCGCGGCGAGCCGGTGGAGGAATTGCTGCGGGCGGCCCGGGAGTGGCGCATCGATACGGTCTATTGGAATCGGGACTACGAGCCGGCCGCCACGCAGCGGGATGCGGCCGCCGCGCAGGCACTCCTCCGGCGGGGGATCCGGGTCATGAGCTTCAAGGACCATGTGGCCTTCGAAACCGGGGAGATTTCCTCTTCGACGGGAACGCCGCTGCAACGCTTTAGCGCCTACCGGGCTCGGTGGTGGGCGCAGTGGCGCGTCTCCGCGCCCCCGGTCCTGGCCCCGCCGCCCCCCGGGGGCGGGAAGGCCTCCCCGGTCGAGTGTCCCTCGGCCAGCGACCTCGGGTACGAACCGATTCGTCGCAGCATGCCCGGCGGCGAGTCGGAGGCGCGGCGCCGCCTGCGCTGGTTTCTGAACGAGCCGATCCGGGATTATGCCGCCGCGCGCAACTGTCCGGCGGCGGACGGCACGTCGCGCCTGTCGGCGCATTTCCGCTACGGGACGGTCTCCTCGCGCAGCGCCGTCCATGTCGCCCTCGCCACCCTGGGACGGCAGGGCCAGACGTGGAAGACCGGGGTGCAGACCTGGATCGACGAGTTGATCTGGCGCGATTTCTTCCAGCACATCCTGGCGGCCTTTCCGCGGGTGGCGACGGGCCCCTTCAGGCCCGCCCCGCCCGCGCCGTACCGGACGGACGACAGGCTATTGACGGCCTGGAGCCAGGGACGCACCGGCTTTCCGCTGGTGGACGCCGGAATGCGCCAGCTCCGGCAGACCGGCTGGATGCCCAACCGGGTGCGCATGGTGGCGGCCTCCTTCCTCGTCAAGGACCTGGGTCTCGACTGGCGGGCGGGCGAGCGCTATTTCATGGAGCAGTTACTCGACGCCGACCTGGCTGCCAACAACGGGAACTGGCAATGGTGTGCCTCGACCGGCACGGATGCCATGCCGGGCTATCGGATCTTCAACCCGTCCCTCCAGGCCAGGAAATTCGATCCCGACGGAACCTATATCCGCCGCTTCCTGCCGGAACTCGCTTCTGTGCCCGCCCGATTCGTTCACGCCCCGGAGCGGATGGGCGTGGAAGAACAGGACCGCTATGGCTGCCGCATCGGACGGGATTACCCCTATCCGGTCGTGGATCACGAAGACGCCAAACGCCAATACCTCGCGGGCCAGCGGCGGCGGGAGGATCCGCATGTCTGACACGCATCCCATTCGCATCGGCATCAGCCACTGCCTTCTCGGAGCCGAAGTCCGGTTTGACGGCGGGCACAAACGCGACAGCTTCCTGGCCGACACGCTCAGCCAGCATGTCCAATGGGTCCCCGTCTGCCCCGAGGTCGAGGCCGGGTTCGGCACTCCGCGGGAAGCCATGCGGTTGGTCGGCCCGTCCGATGAGCCCGGGCTCGTCACCATCCGGACGGGCCGCGACTTGACGCCGGAGATGCACCGTTTCTCCCACCGGCGCCTGCGCGAGCTCTCGGCCCAGAATCTGTCCGGCTTCGTGTTCAAGAAGGACTCGCCGAGTTGCGGGATCGAACGGGTACGGCTGTACTCCTCCCACGGCATACCCGGCAGACAGGGGATTGGGCTCTTCGCCCGCAGCTTCATGCAACGCTTCCCTCTGATCCCGGTCGAGGAGGAGGGCCGCCTGAACGACCCGGTGCTGCGCGAGAACTTCCTCGAGCGCGTGTTTTGCTATCACCGCTGGCAGGACGCCACCCGGAAAGGCTTCGCCCGCCGGACGATCGTGCAATTCCACACCGAACACAAGTATCTGCTCCTGGCCCACAGCCAGCCCCACTTCCAGGAGCTCGGCCGGATGGTGGGCCAGGCCAGCCGCTACAGCCCGACCCAGTTGGCCCAGCAATACGGGGCGCGGTTCATGGAGGCGCTGAAAGTCAAGGCCACCGTCCGCAAACACGTCAACGTGCTCGAGCATATTCTGGGTCACTTCACCGAACGGCTCACCGGCGCCGAACGCGGGGAGCTTCACGGCACGATCCGCGACTACCACCGGGGACTGACGCCCCTGGTGGTCCCGCTGACCCTGGTGAAGCATTACGTGCGCCGCTTCGACATCGCCTATATGAGGAGTCAGGTGTATCTGAATCCGCACCCCAAGGAACTGATGCTGCGCAACCACGTGTGAGCATGGGAAGCGGAAGAATCCAAAACGGGTCGGAGGCCGTAAGAGGTCAAGCAATGAGGAACCGGACGGATCCCGGACCGCGCGTCTGGCTGCGGCGCGTCCCCGGGCGAGTCGTGCCCGCGGCCCTGCTGATCGCCGGATGCTGGCTCGGAGGGACCGGCGGAGCGGGGGGAGCAGTCTGGACGGCGTTCGTCGTGGCTTGAGGCGTCACGGCCGCGGGAGCCGTCCGGACCGGCTCGAGTGTCTTCGGGTCCAAGGCCTGCGCGCGGGCGCGATGCCGCTCCGGGATCAAGTCCCAGACCTCGGTATAGCTGGGGACGCCGTTGTCGTCGATGTATTTGTAGATCACGTCGGCGGAGGAGGCGGGCGAAACGACCAGCCAGAGGAACATGAGCAGAAGCGGTGTCGTGCTCCACTTAACCTCTGGACAGGTATAATCGCGGAGGAAGGCTGATGGAAACCGTGGCAAAGACGGGGCCGACACGAGGGCGCAAGGGACGCTGGCCAGCCGACCAGAAGCTGGCCGTGTTGCAGGAGTGGAAGAACGGCGTGCCCTTAGAAGAGGTCTGTCGTAAGTACGGCGTCAATGCGGCTCAGATGTACCGGTGGAAGCGGAGCCTCGATCAAGGACTCAAGGATGCCGGCGAGATGGTCCCTAAGGGCCAGGTCCTGATGCTGCAGAAGCGCGTGGACGAGTTGGAGCGCGCCCTTGGCCATCTGCTCGGCCGTGGCCGAGAGCTGCACCGAGGCGGACACCACCTTATCCGTCACGTGCGCGACCTTGCCGACCATCTCGCGCAGCTTCGGCACCACGTCGTTGAAATGCCGGGCGAGGCGGCCCAATTCATCGTCGCTCGTGACCGGCACCTGGATCGTGAGATCACCATGGGCCAGATGGTCCATGCCCTCCATGATCCGCCGGACCGGTATCAGGAGGCGCCAAGCCAGGACCAATGAGAAGACAATCGTGCTCGCCAGCACGAGGACCAAGGCCAGCGTCGCGGTGATTCCCATCATGTTCAATCGCTGCTGCGCCTCTTTGACGAATTGCCCTTCCAGGGCCGACATGGCTGCCACGAGAGCTTCATCACGTTTGAGGAACTCTTCAACGAAGGTGTTGCCCACGACGCGATCAAACTGGATGTACGCGTCGGCCATCTTCTGTCCGTGGTCGGAAAACGCTGCCAGCGCGGCGTCCAGCTTCACAAGCATGGCTTTGACTTCAGGAACGTCCTCGTAGGCTTTGGCAAGCTTGCCGGACTGTTCCTGGTACCGCGTCTGATGCGTCTTGAACGCCTCCAGCGCCGCCGGCTGTTGGACCAGACTATATTCCCGCAGCCCCAGCCTGATCAGGTTCACCTCGAGCCGCAGCGCAGCCACGTCCTGGGCGTCCCGAGTGGCCCTGGTCACTTCATGGGCTGAATTGGAATTGAAGACCAAGATTCCCACAATATGGCAGAGGGTCAAGCCCAGGCCGAGCAGAATTTTCATCCGCAACCCAGCCCTTTTGAGAATCCCCGTGCTCGGCTCTATTGCTTGCATGTGTTCCATGGCCATTCCCCCTCCCGTTCGAAGACGAGAAGCCCGGGGCAATGGAAAAGCTGCTGCGTCCCCTCGCATTGCCCCGCGCCCCCTGTGTTGCCTGTTACTTGACCGGCACCACCACGCTGATGGCTCCGGCAAGCCCTCCTTCCTTGTAGCCTTCCTTCTTCATCCCGGTAATGTCCTTTTCGCCCTTGGGTTCTCCGTGACAGGCCAGGCAGGACTTTGCGGCGTATTCAGGCGCCATGTACCGCACGACCTGCGCCCCTCCCATCGAGACGGTCTTGACGACCTCTTTCCCCTTGGGGTATCCCGGGTCTGCAAACTGTTTCAGCACCTCGGCTTCAAATTCATCCGGCTTGTTGCCGGCAAACCGGTACTGCTCAGCGGTTTGCTTCAGTCGTATTCCGGTCTTCTGGGTAAACTTTTCTCCCGCCTTTCTTCCCCACAGAGCGGGGAGGAATCCCTTGAATCCCATTCCCTGCTTATTGATCAACGGTTGAGCCTCCCCGACAACCGTCTTGCCCAATTCTACCAGCGTGGCAACGGGCTCTGACTTGGGCAGGTCGCTCTTGGTTGCCTCTTTGTATTTCTCCGCCCATTTCTTCTCGAAATAATCGGGAGTGAAGCCCTTATCGCCTTTGCCGGCGTCGTTAATGAGCTCCTGATGCTCCGACACCACCGCGCGGCCGGCTTTCAGCACCTTGACCAGCGTCTCGGCGGTTTTTTCCTCATCTCCCGCAAACGCAGGTGCGGCAAAAGCCAGAAGCCCTGCCGCGACCAGACTGACCGCGCTTTGAAACAGTCGCACGCTTTTCATACCACCCTCCCTGGTAGGGGAACCGTTTCCGGTTCCCGGTTGTCAAACAGCGGACCAGCGTGCCTGCGATTATAGTCTTTTGCTTCGATCATTTCACCGGCTCGCCCATCCGCGTCGCTCGTATCTCGTCGTTCGACCCAGAGGCTCTCGACGGGTGAAGCGTCGTTCGCAATGAGCCGTCAGATGGTTTTCAGTCATCAGTTCTCAGTCGTCAGTTCCGGAAACTGAAAACTGAATACTGACAACTGACGACTTAATGTGACTGAAAACCATTTTTTCACGCTTCACGCTTATGCTCCGCGCCGCTTGTCGCCCGCCGCGATCTTGAAGCCGCCCACAATGCCTTGCAACTCGGTCGCCAGCAGGCTGACCAGACTCAAGCCCCGGACCGTCCGGGCACGCAGATCCTCGCCTCGGAGCAGGTCCGGATCGGCCACGGCGGCGGCGCGGTTCAAGCGGGCCGGCGAGCGAGTTGGCGCGAAGGGGGATTCCCTTCACCAGGATCGTCAGCCTGCCCGGGTCTTGGACTTCCAGGACCAAGGCTTGGACCGATTCGCCCGGCACGAGCAGCGCCGGTCCCGGACTTCCTCCGGCCGGCCGAAGAGACTCGGTGATGTCGAGGAGGATCGGCAGCATAGGCCTTCAGATGAGGAGGCGCCATAGTCTTATCGGCTCGAAGGCCTGAAAACTTAACACCCATCAGGGAGGCGCGCCGCGGTGGAAGAGCTCACAAAAGGTGCAGGACTCCGCTTTCCTTCGCTCTTCCCGTTCATACCCCAGCTTCCTGGCTTCCGCGAGCTGCCCGGCGGTCATCTTCTCGCTCAGGTAGTCTCTGGCATCCAGCGCATGTTTGTTTCCCTGTGTCGCAGATCGGTTAATCCAGTAGTAGGCTTCAAGGTAGTTCTGCTGCACCCCCTGGCCGCTGGCATACATGAGCCCCAGGTTGTACTGGGCTCTGTCATCATTCTGCTCCGCGGCCCGGTGGTACCAGTGGAAAGCTTGCTTGTCGCTCTGCGGCACACCCTGTCCCTTGTCATATAAGAAACCAAGGTCATACTGAGCCCTGGCCTCGCCGCGCTCGGCTAAGTCCCGCAGTTCCTCGACAGCTTTTTGGTAGTCCCGATGGGTATAGGCCTTGTCCGCTCGATAGTCTTCACAAGAGATTGTGGCCGCACAGAGGATCGGAATTCCGAGGAGGATGAAGGGGCGTGTCATGTTCTCAGTCGTCATAGATTCCTCTTGAGATCCCTTCACCTGGCCACATCCCTCGTCCAGTAATAGTAACCATTGTCCTCGGCCTTCACTCCGCATGAACTGGCTGCCCCCTGCCCTCGGCTAGAGAGGTAATGGCGTGGAGGGACGGAGACCATCTCGAGACCATCATCGGACAGCACCAATTCCGCCCTCACCCTGACCGTCTCTTTGGCGCAGGGTCCCCGTTCACCATAGAGGGTCAGAACCCCGGCCAGCCGCTGCTCCCTTCTGGTCCCTTCAAACTGCATGTTCCCGGCCTTGACTCCAGGGTAATTGGCATTGTCGTTTTTCTCGAAGACGATGGTGACCTCGGACCCTTGCTGGGAAACCTGGACCGGCCCATACGGAAAGGGTCCGGCCGACAGATCCCACCTCCCGGAGAGGTTCAGAACCTCGCGATGAATCTCCACCGCCGTGGCCGATGCGGCGGGGCCATAGGTCGTCTCCAGGAACTTCTTGAAATTTTCACGGCCCGCCAAGCGACGCAGCCGCGGTTCCTTGAGAATCTCCTCCGCTTTGAGCCCGGCCTCCCTGGCCCCCCGCTCAAGCAAAGCCACGGCCTCGTCCTCTTTTTTCTCCCGAGCAAGGATGGCCGCAGCCGACGCGGCGTAGCCGGGGTTCTGGAGCGCATCAAACGCAAGGGTGAGAGCGCTGACGGCCCGTCGGGCCAAGTCATCGCTCTCCTCCTCGCTGGGACCCTGACCATGATAAAACTGATACCGGTCCGCCTCGTCCCACCGTCCGTACAATTCATACCCTTCCCGCCACTTCTCCCAGCCAAGCTTCTCCAACGGCCCTTTCCAGGCTGCCAGCAACCGTTGAGCCTCCTTGACCACGGCTGGCTCTTTGGCTTGTTTCGCCACCGCACGGAGGATCTTCGCCCCTTCCGCGTATTCCTGTATCTGCTCCCAGAGCCTCGCGGCTTTCAGTCCGACTTCAGCCCGCACCGGCATCGCCCGCCAGGCTTCGGTATATTCCGCCGCCGCCTTGGTGACGTAGCCTTTTGTGACAGCCTGGTCACCGGCCCTTACTCGTTCCCAGTAGGTCCGTTTCTTCCCAATGGCATCAATGAGCCGCTCGACCATGGCCCGCTGGTCTTCGGGAGCCCGCGTCATGGCCGCCTGCGCATACCTGGTCGCCGGATCGACCGATTCCTGGTAATAGAGTGCGAGGGCGGCACTGTGGTACCCCTCGAATCGTTGCTCGTCCAGCTTGATAGCCTCCTGGGCCACCGACAGGGCCTCCACGAATTCCCCCCGCTTCATGTGGACGTCGGCCTTGCGCAAGGCCGACTCATAGGGGCCGGTCTCAGCCGTGGCGGCTCGCAGGATTGAATATGGGAGGAGGATGACCAGGCAGCCGAATGCCACCCACAGGCCGACCCGCCATACCCTCAACCTCAGGTGAAGCGGACCACTGATGGCTGAGAGCCGGCCCTGAGCCGGGAACCCGTTGCTCGGGGTGCCCATTGCTCTGTGGAATGCAATGGGCCGACGCAACAGGTGATGAAGAAGCTGACGGCTATTTCGTAACATCCTGCGCACAGCGAAACCCGATACTGTCGTAGCGATAGGTGGGGGTATCCCAGTCCCGGTTGGCCGACCGGATCCGTAACCGCCCATTGGCCCAAGACCCGCCTCTGATCACCTTGAACTGGCCGCTCTGAGGTCCTTTCGGATTGCGCTCCGGGACCCTCGCGTATCCCCCTCCGTACCAATCGTCAGCCCACTCTCCCACATTCCCCATCATGTCGTAGAGGCCCCAGGGATTCCGTTCAAAGGAACCCACCGGCGCGGTTCGGGTAAACCCGTCGTCATACCCGGCGATGATCCCTCCGACGAGGCGGCGGGCAGACTCATCCGCGAAGTTGCCGACGCGTCTGGCACCGGGGCTTCCATTTCCCCACCAGGAGCGGGTCTGCGTTCCGGCCCTGGCCGCATATTCCCACTCCGCCTCGGTCGGCAGTCGCTTGCCGGCCCACCGGCAGTAGGCCTCCGCGTCCTTCCAGGAGACCGACACGACGGGATGATCCATCTGATTGGGAACCGTGCTCGTCTGGTCTCCCTCCGGCTGGCGCCAGTTGGCCCCCTTGACGACCTGCAATCCTTCTCCCTCCACCCAGGCCTTTGCCTTGCCTTCCGTCTCGGCCGTCGTCTGATAGCCGGTCGCCTTGACGAATTTATCGAAGAGCTTGTTCGTCACCTCATAGACATCAAGGTAAAACGCATTCAGGGCGACCCGATGGCGGGGCGACTCGTTCTGATACCATTCCTGGCAGGTGGCCTCGTCGCTGCCGAAGATTGCTTGGCACTCCTTGACGGTGCGCTCCATTTGATCCGGCGTACTGCCCATCCAGAACTCTCCCGCCGGAATCAGCACCATGGCTGCCCCGTCCTTGCCGGCGGCTTTAAGCGGAAGGTCGGGGCGGGTTTCGCTGGAGGGCCCCGGCAGCTTCCCCACCCCATGCCTCTGCGGATCACGCTTGGCGGTTTCGGCAGACGCCGGCGAGGGACCAGGTCCGACGGCCAGCCAGGAGAGAATGATGAAGGCGATCAACAGGCGCTGCATCACGCGCCACTATAGGTAGGACTGCTCGTCAAATCAAGAGCGGAAGGGATCGCTCATCGCCGGATGCGGGAGAGGGATGAATAGCGGGCTGGGTGAGGAGTTGGTCAATCCGCTGCGTCTGATTGAGTGTTTTGGTGCCGGAGGCCGGACTCGAACCGGCACGGGCCTTTCAGCCCAAGGGATTTTAAGTCCCTGGCGTCTGCCATTCCGCCACTCCGGCTGTTCTAGCTCGTTGAACGGCAACCTTAGTTCCGCGACCGGCTCTCGCTAACCCGTAGTTTGGGTTTCTATAGCTCCAGGCCGGATAAGGTTGCAGCCCTATATTTGTAATGTTGCTTACGCTGTGCGGAGGATACAGGAGCGGGTTGGGCCTTTCAAGGAAAGACGATCGCTTAGTGGACCACATCGAGGTCGGAGGGCCAAGATTGCTCCACCCCCAAGGAGGCGAGAACGGGGTTTTCGGTCCCCCTGGCGCTGAAGAGATACTCGCGAGCCCGCATCTGCCACCCTTCACTGGAAGAGAATCCCAGCACAACATGGATCAGCCACCAATGCAGATCCTGGTCATCCGGATCGTTCCAGCTCTGCATCCCCTCAATCCCGAAGAGGGGGCAGTCACAGGAGGCAAAGAGCGGTTCCAGGTATCCTTGGTAGATCGAGCGTAGCGGCCTGTCCCAGTCTTGTGGCGTCTGCAGCATCATAACCGTCTCCTTCGGAGCTGCTCCTTTCTGGCAGGAAGGATCGATGGCTCGACAGGCAGCCTCGGCCGGACTGCCGGCAGGAACAAGCCAGCCCAGGAGCAGCGCCGTCATCATGGCTGTCCGGCAAGGACATCCGAGGGTCTTCACTGGTTCCCCTCTCATTCATTCCTAGCCTCCTTATCGGTCCCGGCCAACTTGAGACTTGAGGGTAAACCGGGGGAATCAGGCAGGAACGGCCTGGGCGGAGACAGCCCAGGCCGTTCTCTCGGTCGGGAGGTGGGGGAAAGCGTTTACCCCGACCGGTGAAAAAACATGATCCGATCAGGCGCGATCAGGCTGCTTCGACCACCCGCTGATTGTCCTTCTTCGCCATCAGCGATTTGCCGTTCTCGATCGCCCGCTCGACACCGGCTTTGACGTTGCGGCTGAATTTGGTCGCTTCCACCCGCGCCTTCTTGGCATAGTGTCTGATCTGCCGGCGAGTCTCCGCGCCGGACTGTGGCGCAAACAACAGCCCCAACCCCGCACCGAGCGCGGCCCCACCGAGGATCAGAGCTGCCGCCTTCGTTACTTGCTGTTTTTCTTGGGTCATGTTCATTCCTCCCTGTGTGAGTGAATTGATGTGATTGATTCCCTGTTGCTTCTCTTTGCGTTTCACCATCCTGATACGCAGCATCCGTGCCATCTAAAATGTCTTTTTCAATTCCAATGAAAACAATGATTTAAAAATCTCGCTGCGAAACCAACATGAAGCACGGGCGTGGCTTTTTCGCAACAAGCTGCAAATTGCCGTTTCAAAAAAAAGACAGACCCTTGAACAGATGCCTGTGCGGGGGAGGAACCGTCGAACGGAAGGTTTTTGTTAGCCCGCATTATTCATGAACGCTTCTGCTACAAACGCGGATACGCTGCTGCGCACCCGTTGCATTCCTGGAGCAACGGGTCCCCGGCGTGCTCGCCACTCAGTCCCTCAACGTCCTGTTCAAGGACGCCTCGGTCCCTCGCGGCTGTGCTTACCCGTCTCACGACGCGCCTGCCGGGTACCCAGTGCTCTTCAGAATGCACTGGGTGGACACGACGAACCGTCATGAATAATGCGGGCTAGGGGCGAGGTTGAAGGAGACGAACGGCTTGCTGTTTGGTGTCGAGCGCTTGCTGCTGGAGCCCTTGAGCCTCGTACACGGCTGCCAGGTTGGCCAGGCTGGCTGCTTCCCGCGCCTGGTCACGCAACGCACGATAGAGCGCGAGCGCCCGTTCATGATATTCCACGGCCAAGGGGAAGTTCCCCTCTTCCTGATGCAAGTTGCCGAGCAGCGACCAGGTGTCTGCCTCCAAGGGTCGGTCTTTCAGCGATTGATACAGCGCCAGCGCTCGCCAGGCGAACGTCGCTCCTTCCGCCGAACGATCATCCGCCTCATAGAACCGAGCCAGGCGGACCCTGAGCCCTGCCTCGGCCCGGACATCTCGTCGCACTTCAGCCAGCCTGAGCCCCTCCTGGTAGAGGGCCAGCGCCGCTCCTCGATCATCGCCTTTCATGTGGCTATCGCCCATCGCTGTCAGGATCGTCACTTCTTGTGCATAGTCCTCGCGCTCCCGCGCATCCTTCAGCGCCTTCTGCATGGCCGCCAGTCCATCCGCCGCCCGGCCTTGTGCGATGAACAGGCCGCCCAAGCGGATCAAGCTCTCGTTGTAGCCGGACCGGTCTTGCGCCCGCAGGAACCGAGCGCCGGCCTCCTGATACGTCCTTTCGGCCTCCGCCACCTGCCCCAAGGCTTCTGAAACACGCCCCAGACTCAGGAGGGCCTGGGCCTGAGCCCCATCCTCCGCCGCCAACAGAAGCACCGCCTCATGCAGCGATGAATAGGCTTCCGCATACCGGCCCTGCCGTTCCTGCACCCGGCCAATTTTGACCAGAGCGGTCGCCTGCCCCTTCCGATCCTTCCTCGCACGGAATGTGGCCAAGGCCCGTCTGTAATAGGGAAGCGCTTCGAGGAAGTGGTTCTGCACTTCATGGAGATCGCCGATCTTGAGCAGCTCCGCTCCGTCCAGCGCGCGCGTGGATGCGACGCGCTCGACGAACGACCGGTCCGCTCCCGCGCCGGCCGGGCCGGCGAGATCGCCCGGCAGAGAGAGCGTGCGGGCATCGGCATGGGGAACCGGCATCGCCGCCGCACAGAGGGCCATGAAGACAATCATCGCCGTACGCACAGGCTTATCATACATCCGGCGCATCATCCGCGCCACAGAATCCACGACTTGCAAATGGACCGAAGCCTGCTTACTATGACCGCACCGATGGCACCATCCCTTTCTTCCGATCGCCAAGACCATCTCTTAACCCACATTATTCATGAGGGTTCGTGACGAAACCGCTGAGACGCCAAGCGAGACGGGCGTGCGGAGGCGCGAGAGAGGGAGGCGTACTTGAAACAGTACGTTGACCGACAGAGCGGCGAGAGCCCGCCCGCCTGCGTGCCCAAACTCCACACGCAGGCTTGTCGCAGCGGCGTGTCGGCGGTTGCAGTAGAAGCCTTCATGAATAATGCGGGCTAAACAAGGACTGCTGAGGACGCATCGCCGATGATCCCCTACCCCAACATTGATCCGGTCTTTCTCCGGCTCGGTCCCTTGCAACTGCGGTGGTACGGGCTGATGTACCTGCTCGGCTTGGCGGCGGCTTACTTCGTGATCAAGGCCCGCGCCGCCGCCCAGAAGCTCGCCCTCTCCACCGAGCAGATCTACGACATGCTCGTCTATGCAGCGGTGGGGGTCTTCCTCGGCGGGCGGCTGGGCTATACCCTGTTCTATAACTTGCGTTATTACCTCGAACATCCGACCAAGATCATCGCGGTCTGGGAAGGGGGAATGTCGTTTCACGGCGGGTTGCTGGGCGTGATCGTCGCGCTGCTGCTCTTCAGCCATCGCCGCGGGATTCCCGCCTATACCGTCGCGGACTTGGCCGCCGCCGCGACTCCGATCGGGCTGGGGCTGGGGCGTCTCGGCAATTTCATCAATGGGGAACTCTACGGCCGCCCCACCGACGTGGAGTGGTGCATGGTCTTTCCCGGAGCCGGGCCGGAATGCCGCCACCCTTCGCAGCTCTACGAAGCGGGCCTGGAAGGAGGGTTGTTGTTCCTGGTGCTCTGGCTCGTCGGCCGTCGCCCGACACCGCCCGGCACGCTCTTCTGGAGCTTCATCACCGGCTACGGGCTCTGCCGGCTGGTGGTGGAGTTCTTCCGCGAACCGGATTTCCATCTAGGCTTCATCCTGGGCCCCTTCTCGATGGGCCAGGTGCTCAGCGCCCCGATGGTTCTGGTGGGAGCCTTCATGCTGGCGTGGGGCTTCCAGCAAAAGAAAGTATGATTTGGTGATTTACGATCTGGTGATTTGAAAGACAACTTCACCAGATCACCAACTCACTCAATCACCAGATTCTTCAATAGGGCATTTCGTCGTCATCGAGCCCGAAGTGATGGCCGATCTCGTGGACGACCGTGTCCCGCACTTCTTGGACGACCTCCTCGGAAGTTCGACAGAGCCGCAGGATCGGGCCCCGATAGATCGAGATGCGGGCCGGAAGGTTCCCGCCCGGGCTGAAAAACGACTCCTCATCCCTTGCGGTTCCTGAGTAGAGCCCCAGCAGGTCGTCCTCCGATTCCAGCTCCAATTCATCCAGCACCTCGCGCGGGGGCTCTTCTTCGACGACGACCGCCACGTTCTTCACGATCCGGGCATAGTCGTCGGGCAACCCATCCAGCGCCCGCTGGATCAGACCAGCAAATTCATCTGTCGTCACGGTCAAGGCGGCACGACGGCGCACTCGACTCATGCTGATCTCTCCATCGGCTGAAGAACTCTAGTGAGGCTTAGGATCCATGAAGTTTTTATCCTTGGACGTGAGACCATAGACGTCCCCCATATGTTTCCGGAGGGGGGGCGAATCCCAAATGACCTTGTGTCCGGGCGCCAGGTTGGCGGCCTCGATATAATGTTTCTTCGCCCCTGCCTGATCTTTCAACATTTCCAGAGCCAACGCCAGGTTGTAATGGGCCTCGGCCAGGGACGGTTGAGCCTTGATCGCTGTTTCGTACTGGGCTTTGGCCGACTCCCATTGCTTGGCCGCAAAAAGGCGATTGCCTTCTTCCGTAGCCGTGACAGCCGCGGGAGCCGATCCGGCCGGAGGCCGGAGGGTTCGCTCCGGCTCAGCTTTCGGCTTGCTTTCCGACACACAGCCTCCGAGGACCAAGGCCACCAACAGAACAATCAAACTTGCTTTCATGGTTTTCTTCCTCCATACGAGCTTGCTAGAAAGCAGTCAGTTTTCAGTCATCAGTCTTCAGTCATGAAACCGAGAACCAAAAACTGAGGACTGACAACTTGTTTCTCCTCATAGGCTTCCGTCTATTACACTTCTACAGCCGATCCATTCCGCAAGAAGATAAACTTAAAGCCCACCTGTTTCAGGCCGAGACAACGCGTGACCGCCGCCCGATAGATGTCGGCTTGAGCCCGATAGCCAGCGGCACGGACGGCAAGCCCATCGTCCCCTACCCGATCGGTCTTATAGTCCGCAATCCAGACCCTCCCGTCAAGCCGGTAGATCAGATCGATCACACCTTCCATGACGCAGTGACGAGTGACGAGTGACGAGTGACGAGTTTCAGAAGCGGGCCACGGGATGGCGAAGGGAACCTCGCGCCCCAGAATCGTGGCCCGCCGAAGCTCCGCATAAGGTTGAGACACGGCAAAGGTTTTGAACAGATCATACAGCTCTGTCTCAATCTGTCCCACATCCATCTTTGCCATCAACTGTGGCGGAATCCCCTCCCGGCAGATCGTGGTTACACACGCTCTCAGTTTTTCCGGATCGTCGGCAAAGTCCCAGCCCTCCAGCACCAGGTGAGCCAGGGTGCCGACCAGGCGAGCCTGCTCAGGATCTGTTATCGTACGCGATGGGCCTGCGAAGCGCGCCTCTCCATCACCCGCTCCTTGAAGCGCGGTCGGGCTCGTAAAGAGTCGGGTTTGCCGTGCCGCTTGCCGCCGAGCCGTTCGCTCACTCCAGCGAGGCAAGAGTCCTGCCAACTCACCGTCGGTTTCCCGCCAGAGTGGTTCCGCCACGCCCAACCGAGGCGCCACGTCTCGACCTGGAATGACCCGGATCGGGACTGCGGTCTCCCCCAGCCGGATCGTCGCCGTCTCAATCGAGGAAAGATCAAGGTCCATCGCGTCGGCGATGTGAGACAGAAAACTGTCACCGCCCTTGCTTGTTGTCGGTAGGCCGGCCGATAGGACCAGCCGCCGCTTGGCGCGCGTCATCGCCACGTAGAGCACCCTCGCCTGCTCGGCCCGCTGGCGCTGCGCCAGCTTGTGACCGACGTAGACCCCGCCGATCGTCTGCAGGTCCCCCGCCCGCACCCCCACGATCCCCGTGGACCAGTCGTGTTGAATCAGGATGCGAGATTCCCTTCGATCCGCCCCCCGATGCAGCCCGGCAAGAATCACCATCGGAAACTCCAGCCCCTTGGCCTTGTGGATGCTGAGGAGCCGCACCGCCCCCTGCTGCTCGCGATCCTCCAGGCCTTCCTCCGCCAAGGGGCTCTCGGCTTCGTCCGGCGGCTCGAAGACGCGGCTGGTCAGCTCGGCGATCAGCCCCTGCAAGGTCAAGTCCGGACGTTGCGCGAGCTGGGCCGTAATGTCACGGAGCTTCAGCAGATTCGCCACCGCCTGCTCATGGTCCATCGAGGCTGCTGCAAGCTCCAAGAGAGGAACCTTGCTCAACACGAGATCCATGACGTCGGGAAGCGGGACTCGAGGAAGTTCCCGCTGCACCTCTCCGAGGAGGGCATAGACCGGCGCGATCGCCGCCGTGTCTCGGACGTCCGCGCTCAACGGCCGACGGTAGTCCAGCAACCCCTTTTGGGCCAGCTCCTCGATCATCGCATCCGAAAGCCCTCCCAGGCACGAACGGAGCACCCCGACCAAGGCCAGGGCATCGTGAGGGTTGGCGGCGGCGCGAAGAACGTTGACGGCATCAATGATCTCCTGCCGCTCGTAAAAATGCTTCTCGCCCTCCGTGAGGCACGGAATGTCGTAGCGTCGGAACGCCTCCAAGTAGTCGCGGGCCTTCGTGAGTGTGCGCAACAGGACCGCCACGTGCCTGGGTTTGATCGTCACCGGGACCTCGTGCTCCCTGATTGGCTCCACGTCGAGCACCTCTTCGCGCAGCCACCTCGCCAGCTCCTCCGCTTCCGCCCGGCTGGCGGTATCCGCATCCGCGTCGGGCTCCTGCGGCCGGACCAGTCGCATCTCGAGCCGTTCGGTTTGGAGCGGCTGGGCGTCGGTCTGCACGGCCAGGAGCGGATCATTCTTCGGCTGCAGGCCCTTGATCGGCACGAGGGGGAACACCCGCGCAAACACCTCGTTGATCGGCGACAGGAGGGCGGAATGGCTGCGGAAGTTGCTGTGCAGCGTATGCCGCTCGCCGCGCGGGGTTTGCGCCAGCACGTAATCCTCCACCACGGCATCGTACGCCTCCATGTCCGCACGCCGGAAGGCATAGATCGACTGCTTGGGATCCCCCACGATGAAGAGCTTGCCCGGCTCGAGCCGGACCCTTCGCCACTCCTGTTCCTCCCGTCCGGCGGCCTCGGCCAGGTAGAGGATCATCTCGTACTGGACCGGATCGGTATCTTGAAATTCGTCCACCAGGATGGCCTTGAATTGCTTCTTGAGTTCCCGGCGGATCGCTGGATGGTCACGCAAGAGGTCGCGCGCGCGCGCCAGGAGCCCATCGAACGACACGTAGCCGCTTTGCACGAACCGGCGGCGGCATTCTCCGGCAAAGGGGATCAGCAGTCGAAGCAACGGCATGAGCGGGCCCGCCTCGACGCGGGCCAAGGCCTGAGCGACCCGGATGATACCCTTGGCCTGTTCGTGCTCATCCTTGGACCAGGCGGCGGTCCTAGCCGGCACGGGTCGATCCAACGGTTCGAAGGCTGCCCGGACATCAGGTCCCTCCAGCCCCTGCTCCACCGCTCGTTGCAGGTAGAAAACAGTCGCCTCCAGCATCCGCTCCAATGTATTGGCCTTGGAGCGAGCCTCTCGCAGAGCCTGGGCCCGTTCGGCCAGCCCGCTCATCCAAGTCCGGATCGGCGGCGGAAGATCGTCGTTCTCACTCGAAACCCCATCTCCCCTTACCAACCCATCAAGCGGAACCAGTTCTCCGGCCAAGCCGGCGGCAAGCTCCCTCACATCCTCCAGCGTCACCCTCCGCAAGGCTTCCTTCCAGGCCGCGCGATGGGCTCCGGTCTGACCCAACTCTTCGTCCAGCCAAAGCGCCCATTCTTGATTAAAGTGATGCTTAAACTGTTCTGCTTCATCTTCATGAAAAACTGGATCGACACGGGTTTCGATTGGATAGAGGCGGAGAAGGTGGGCGGCGAAGCTGTGGATCGTCCCGATCTGGCTTTTCTCCAGCTCTTCAAGGGCCTCAGCGGCGAGTTCATCCATGCGGGTTTTGCTGAGCCCGTAGCGAGCCAAGAGATCGGCCATCAGGTCCCAGTCCCGTCGTCGCGCTGCCGACACAGGCGGCGTCCCGGCTTCCAATTCGAGGAACAGGGCCAACCGGTCACGGAGACGGAGCTTCATCTCATTCGCCGCTTTGTTCGTGAAGGTCAGAGCCACGATCTCGCCGACCGCCAATGGATCAGGCTGACGCAGGAGCAAGTGCATCAACCGGTCCACCAGCAGCGTCGTCTTTCCGGTCCCCGCTCCAGCGGTGACGACGAGGTTGCACTCGGTGGCTGTCGCTGCACGCTCGCGTGCATCCCTATCCGGCAATATGGCCATCAACCTTTTTCTCCAGCCGCCCCGGACGGCCGTCTCCGGCGACGCTTCCGGGCGGTCGCAGGCACCTCGGCTTCGCGGCTGCCTGAGTCTTTGGGCTGGCCGGCGCTCGCGTCGGCCTTCGACTCGGCACGCGAATCAGGCAGCCTCGCCCGTCGCATTTCCCGATGGGGCTTCACGAGAGCATGGTCGCTTCGGATCCGCCAAAGAGTCGGCTGGTGAGTTTTTCGACAGATGAGGCGGTACTCGCAGCGGTCGCAATACCCGTCAGGATAGATGAAGAAGCGTCCCGACTTGATGCCGCCGAGAACGTGGCTGACCACTCGTCCCAGTGGAACGCGCAGATCCGAGGACCAGGCGTCACCGGGAAACGACACGCGCGTCAGCGGTTGATCATCACGATGCTCCCATTTGGAAGCCAGATAGTAGAACCAAACTTCCGCGCAGGTTGATGCCGCCCCGGCTCCCTCTTGCTCCAAGCGCGCCGGCACCCCCGCGCGGGAGATGGCGAGATACAGAGGAGGCTGGAACCGCAGACCACGCACGGCACCGAGCGCCAAGTTCTTATCCAGGGTCTCCGGCTCCCGGCTGACCTTGAACTTGTAATCAATGATGCGATAGACGTTGCGGGAAGCCGACCAATCCACGCGATCCAGGCGGCCGGCAACCGGGAATGATTCGGAGCCGCCCTCCCCGGCGGCCCAGGCCACCTCCACCGTTCCGCTCATCGACTCTTCAAACAAGACCGGCTCCCAGCCTGCCGCGGAGAGCTCGGCCAGATCGTCGCGCAGCACGTCGCGCAGGAACCCGACCAGATTTTCCCGCTGCAGCTCCCAGACCAGAGGGAACCCCACCGGATGAGCGCCGGCAAACCGGTCGAAGACCTGGCGAGCCGCTTCCTCCAGCACGACGGAGGGCTCCACCGTGGACCGGGAAGGCTGCGCAAAATATCCCTGCTCCCGGAGCCGCTGCAAGCAGAGGCGTAGGATCCCATGCGCCAGGACTCCCAGCTCGATCGGGCCGATCTGTTCCTCGATGTCCGGAATGACCAGCGGATTCAGCCGCAAGGCTTGCTTGGCAAAGTAGCGAAAGGGACAGGTCGCATAGTCCTGCAGAGCGGTTGGGGACACTCCGCGACCCTTCAGCCCGGCCCAGAAGGGCTCCAGCGGACCGGTGATCCCGTCGTATGCTCCGAGCCTGGACTCTCCCCTCTCCTGCGCGCGGAGGACTTGCAGACCTCGCAACACGAGACGCCCCGCCGGATGCATCGCATTGAGTAGACGGTGCGGGACGGTGCGATCTAAGAGGAACTTGATCCCTGCTTCAACCGGCGTCAGCCGATCGATCCGATAGTGGATTCCTTCTTCGAATTTCCTCGTCAGCCGCCGCGGCACCGTCAACTCCGCGCAGCTTCCGGCCTGCGATCTGATTTCACCCAGGTAGCTGGAGGGAACCAGCATGCGGCCCGCGTCGTCGGTCCGCTGGTAGAGCAGCATGAGGTGGTGACGGGCCGCATTGCAGAGGAGGCGGAACAGCAGCTTTTCCTCGTCATACCCGGCCAGCTTCTCCTGGATCTTAAATCCCAAGTCCGCCTCGAGGAACCGGCGCGGGCCGTCCCGCAAAAAGGCGTCTTCCCGGATGTGCCGCGGAAAGACCTTTTCATTGAGCCCCAGGATATACAGGGCGCGAAAGGAGATTCCCCGGGCCGCCATGGCATCCAGCACCTGCACCCCCGCTCCATGCGGCGCCTCGCTCGGCCCGATGGGAACGACTGTCTCCTCCATCAGCCGGCGGAAGGCTGCCACAAAGTCCGGCAGCGAAACCTCCGACCCCATGCCCGTCAGTTCTTTGAGCTCCTCCAGACTGTCCCGGAACGTCTCGTACAGTTGGTCCGGCTGGTCTGAGACGGCTGGGGTCGCGTCATGTGATGGCGGGTCCAAGAAGCGATCAAAGAGCGCCTGTGCGCGGGCGACATAGTCGGACCAGGAGGACTGTTCAGGAAGCGCGCCGACCGCCTGGGTCAGGATCGTCACCACGTTCCAGGCTGCGCGGACCTGTTCGGCCGGGATCCGCGGACCGGTCCCCTCCCCTTCCTCATCATCGCGCAGCGGCAGCCCTTCGCCTACAAAGGCGGTCAGCCGCCGCCATTCCTCAATGCCCTTGGCGATCCCCAGGCGCCGACTGGCCAGGTCCCAGAGATCGGGACGTGGCGCCGAAACTTCCTGATGGATGCACGAGAGACGAATAAACGGCGAGCACAGCAGATCCATCATGTGATCACGGCGGTAGCCGGAGACCTGAAGCTGCAGGAGTTGCATGGCCGCCTTGATGAACGGGAACTCCGCGAGCGCCCGCCCCATCGTGGAGACGAAGGGGACGCCGTGCTGCTCAAACACCCGGGGAAGGACCGTTTCGTAGCCGGAGAAGGTGCGGGCGACCACCCCGATGTCCTGAAAAGCATACCCCTGTTCTTCAACCAGCCTTAGGATGTCTTTGGCCACAACCGCAACCTCGTCCTCTCGTCCCGACACATTGACCACGTGGCAGAGACGTGCCTCGGACCGGTCAGGCCGGCGGCTGTCCGATGACAGGTCCAGCCGGTCCCCTTCCTTGGAAACCAATCCATGGATGTACCGTTCGAAGAAGCGTTGCGCAAACAGGAAGGACGGATGGTCCCTGACCAGCGGGAAAAACAGCGTCGCAGGAGAGGCCCGCGCGACAGCTTGAAAAAAGTCAAGCTGCACCTGAGTCAGATCGTAGAAGCCGTAATAGAGGACACGGCGCTGGCGCCGGAGAAAGTCCGAAGTCGGGACGCAGACCTCCGCCCATGACGCGAGATCATCCTGATCGAACGCCTCCATCGATTTCTTCTGTGCCAGAAACGCATCGTAGAAGTTAAGGAGGGACCGGAGCGCAGCCTGGGAGATGGGACCATGCCGGCTCACCGCATCGACGAGATCGCTCTGGGACAAGGCGTCGAGGACCCGGTCGGCTTCAACCTTGGCGTCCTTCAGATCCCTCAGGGTCGTCCAGAGCGCCGCCCAGGCGCCGGGCATCTCGATGAGGCCGGACCAGGCAGGAAAATCAGCGGCCAACCGGCGCAGGAGGAGGTGAATCAACTCCTTAAAAAAAAACTCCGGACGAACCCGTTGAGGAGCCCCAATCCCGGCTTCTTCCAACAGCCGAACGGCGAGCTGATGAAAAGTCAGGACATGGACATTGAGCAGCGCCAAGCGATGCTCGATGCAGAGGAGCCATTTGAGGCGGCGGCCCAGGGGGCCGGAAGGAACGACGATGGCAAGAGGCGCCAGTGGATCGGCTGCCCTGAGCTGCTGAACTTCACCGACGAGAGCCTGTTCGAGGTGGGGATGGAAGGGACCGGTGACGATCCGAAGCATAGGGGATTAACGATGAATACTGAATGATGAATGATGAATGTCAGAGTCTTTACCATTCAGCATTCCGCGTTCATCGTTCATCATTTGTTTACCCCGTCTCCGGGCCCATCGTCTCTCCGTTGCAGTCCTGACAGGCCCAATCCCCGTCTACGAAGGTCATGGGATCGCCGCAGAGGGGACAGTCCGGCGGAGGCCCCTTGTCGATCACGGGCAAGGGCGGCAGCTCGATATCGAGTTCGTCCTCATCGCGCGGCATCGTGGACCTCATTCATCACTCAGCATTCAGCACTCAGCATTGGCTCGGTCAGGTCGGTCTCGGCGCCAGGGCCTTTTCCACACTCTGCCGGCTGGGCACGCCGATGAAGGTGAGGCGTCCGTTGATGATTGTCGCTGGCACGGCCCGGACCGAATGGCGGTCGGCCAGCTCCTGCCCGTCCGGCGTGGTGATATCCACTTCCCGGTAGCTGAAACTGTACTTCACCCGCAATTCCTTGAAGAGGCGCTTGGCCGACGGACAAGCGCTGCAACTGGGCGAGTACAAAAGAACCACATTCGCCATACATACACTCCTTACCCATTCACTGACGCATCTTAACACCGCGTTGAAAGACCGCGCAAGGTCAAGTGGGACCGGCGGGGCCTGTCGATGATTTGGGCTCCCCGTTAGCAGACAACCGTTCACTCTATTGAAAATCCCCAGCCAGTCCCGCATAGTAGTCGTGCCGTTTCGCAAGGAAGGCCTGCATGAACCGTTACGCGATGCTGACCGCATTTGGGCAAGACCGACCCGGGATCGTGGCGGCTCTGGCCGAGGGCCTCTTTCAATTGGGCTGCAATATCGAAGATACCTGCATGACCAGGCTCAGAGGGGAATTCACCATGATGGTGATGGTGCGCCTGCCAGACGGACTTTCTGCCGATCAGCTCGCCTCACGCCTCACACCTCACACCTCACCTTTAGGATTGACCGTCCTCTGCCGCGAAGTCCCCGCACAGGCCGCCGAGCGTGGTTCCGAACTGGACATGCCGATCTTCATGCTGTCGGTCTATGGGGCCGACCATCCAGGGATCGTGGCGAAAATCGCTCGAGTGGTGGCGGATCATGGCGGCAACATCACGGACATGAATACCCGCGTTATTGGAGCGGATGACCGGCCCGTCTATACCATGATCCTGGAAGTCCAGATGCCGGTCGGGTCTAAGCCGGAGGCTTTAGGGCAAGCCCTCGACCGCCTGAAGCCGTCGCTCGGCGTGGACTTGACCTTCCGGCCCCTGGAACAAGTTCGCCTCTAACAGGATGTTGAAAAAGTCCTCCAGCTTTGTTCTCGGACGCTCGAACCCCTCAACGTACTTCTCCAGTACGCCTCGGGGTCCTCACGCCCTGCGGTCGCGCTGGGCGGCCTTTTTGAACATCCTGAAGAGCATCATGATGTCGTTTCGTCAATCGCCAATCACTCTCTTGAGCGAGCGTGGTCGGCGTTTTGCAACAGCCTGCTAACCGTGTCGGCTCGATCCATCCTCCTGTATCCTGATCCAGCTCTCAAAGCAAAAACCGCGCAAGTCTCCCCCACCAACCCGGATGTCGCGGCCATCGTTCAGGACATGCTCGATACCTTGAAGGCATCCCCTGGCGTGGCACTGGCCGCCCCACAAATCGGACAGCTCGTTCAGATTATTGTCGTGGACGTGTCGCGCAAGAAAGGAGAACAGGGCCACGGGCTCGTGGTGCTCCTGAATCCCCACATCCTGCAGCAAGACGGACCACGGATGATCCGAGAAGGCTGCCTCAGCGTGCCCGATTACACCGGAAATGTCCTGCGGTATGAGCGCACCATCGTTCAAGGCATCTCGCCGGACGGCCTGCCCGTCACTCTGGTCACCTCGGGCTTCGAGGCCCTGGCGTTCCAACATGAGCTAGACCATCTGGATGGGACGCTCTTTTTGGATCGGATTGCATCGCTGAGCACGGACCTGTTTAGAAGGAAGAGATAGCGGAGAATCTCCCCCCCCTCAGGGAAGTGAGATTCCAGCTAATTCCGAGAAGACGGCAAGGTTGGTGATTTAGCCTTACTTTCAGCGGGCAATGACGAGTCGGCAGGAAAGAGACTTGATGTTGGCGAGACCGGTTCAGGCGGCACAGGCTGCCAGACATACTCAGGTGTGAACAACGGTTGGTAATGGAACGGAATCGGAAACGGGAAGGTGAGCACTTCGTAGGCGCCCCCGACAGTCCGCGCCACAAACCAGCCGAGCCCGTCGATCGGCCCGCGGATCGCGCCGGTCAGCCAGCCTTCATTCTGTCCCACCAGATAGATCTGTTTGGGAAATTCAACCCAGCCGGTGGCAAAGTTGGCCGCCCCGCGCAGGAGCTTCGTGCCGATCTGAGAGACAGTTGATGGCTCTTCAGCCACTTGCCTCACCGGCGAACGTTCGCCGGCCCAGGCCGGCGCTCCGCTCCACAGCAGGAAGCTGATGATAATCACCGCCGTCTGGTTGCCCATGCGACTTTCCCCGTCCCAATAATCGGCCGCCATCATAGCCTAGTGCTCGGCAAACTGCCAGCCTTGAAACTGCGCCATCGTTCCGATATGGTACGCCGCCGATGCTACGGGATCGCACGACACTCCAGGCCAGTCTTGCCGCGCTGACCGGTTTCCTCTATCCCCTCTGCTTTCCCGATTTTGACCAAGGCTGGCTGGCCTGGGTTGTCCTGCTTCCGCTCCACCTAGCGATCGGAGGGACGGCCACAAGGCGGGCCTTTTGTCTCGGCTGGCTCGCAGGCCTGCTCGCCTTTGCCGGGGTCATGTTCTGGGTGGTCACAGCCATGCACCTCTACGGCAAGGTGCCTGTAGCCATCAGTTATGCCCTCATGTTGCTGCTGGCGACCTACCTCGGTCTTTTTGTGGCGCTTTATGCAGCGGGCTTCGCCTGGCTGCGGAAATTCGTTCCGCCTTACGCCTTCCTCGGAGCCCCATTCCTCTGGGTCACGCTGGAATGGCTCCGCACCTATCTGTTCTCAGGGCTGCCCTGGGACCTCTTGGGCTATTCGCAATATCAATGGCTGCCGGTAATCCAGGTAGCGGACCACACGGGAGTCTATGGGATCTCGTTCCTGGTCGTGCTTGTCAACGTCGCTCTGGCTGACGTGGGACAATGGAGCCTTGCGCGCTTTCGACAATCGTCCCACGAAAAGCCAACCGCGCCGTTCCCTTGGCTCACACCCACGACTGCCACGCTGGCCATTGCCGTGACGCTCTGGTACGGACAGGCTCAGCTCAAGGAGCATCCCTCAACTTCGTCCACCTCCTCCATCACAATCGGCTTGGTGCAGGCCAACATCGACCAGGCACACAAGTGGGATGCCGCCTACCGCCGCGAGACGCTGGACCGCTACCAGCGGCTGACCGAGCGGGCGGCTTCTGGCGTCGATCTCCTCATCTGGCCCGAAGCAGCCACGCCTTTCCTGTTCGAGCGGGAACCGGACTACAGCCGCGAAGTCCTGCGGCTGGTCGAGGCTCATCACGTTCCCCTCCTCTTCGGCAGCCCCGCGCTCCGCCACTACCCAACCGGCCATCCCTACTTGCTGAACAGCGCCTATCTGCTGGCCCAGGACGGCAAGCTGCACGGCCGTTACGACAAGCAACACCTGGTTCCGTTCGGCGAGTACATCCCCTTGAAGTCATCCCTGTTATTTTTTCTGGACAAGCTGGTGGAAGGGATCGGCGACTTTGAAGCAGGGACCACCGCGACCCTGCTCTCGGTCCCGGAGAAACCGGGTACGCCGACTGCCGCCCCTGCGGGAGGACCAGCGCCCCGCTTCGGGGTCGTCATCTGCTACGAAGTGATCTTCCCCAACCTGGTGCGCGAGTTCGTGGCCGGCGGCGCGGAGTTCATGGTCACGATCACCAACGACGCCTGGTTCGGCGCCTCGGTCGCCCCCTTTCAGCACTTCGGGATGGTGGTCCTCCGGGCCGTGGAAAACCGGCGGGCCTTCGCCCGTGCCGCCAACACCGGCATCTCCGGCTTCATCGACTCGCAGGGTCGTATCTTGTCGGCCACCCCGATCTTCGAAGAGCGGGCTGTCACCGGGGCCATTCCCATCGAACGAATGGTCACCTTTTACACCAGCTATGGTGATGTCTTTGCGTACGCCTGTGTTATAATCACCGGGCTTTTGGCCGTCATTGCGGTCCGACGGCGGAAGCCCAAGTCACGAAGCTAGAGGCGAGTGGAGGCATCATGCTGGACGAACTGAAAGTACGGGTGAAAACGATCAGTGAGCAGGTCAGCGAACTTCGGGGGCATCTTTGACCTTCCCCACCTGACATCCGAACTCCAAGACCTGGAACGGGCGACCGGACAACCGGACTTCTGGAAAGACCCCCAGGCTGCCGCCCGCGTCAGCCGCAAGAAAGCCGCTCTTGAGCGGGAGCTCAAGCGCTGGGCCGATGTCGAGCGTCAGCAGGAAGACTTGCGCGCCCTGATCGAGCTGGCCGAGGAGGGTCAGGACGCATCCATGGAACGTGAGCTGGCGCAGGAGCTGCCCCGGTTCGAGGCCGCAGTCCATCAATTGCGGGTCGAGCTGCTTCTGTCCGGAGAGCACGACGGCAGCAACGCCATCCTGGCTATCCATCCGGGAGCCGGCGGGACCGAATCGCAGGACTGGGCCCAGATGCTGCTCCGCATGTACGTGCGCTGGGCGGAACGGAAGGGCTATAAGGTGGAGACCTTGGACCTTCAAGCGGGCGACGAGGCCGGCATCAAGAGCGCGACCCTGTCCATCGCCGGGCCCTATAGCTACGGCTACCTCAAGGCCGAAGCCGGCGTGCACCGGCTGGTCCGGATCTCCCCCTTCGACGCGAACAAGCGGCGCCACACATCGTTTGCCTCGGTCTTTGTCTATCCGGAGCTGGAGGACGACGCCGAACTGGCGATCAACGAGAACGATCTCAAGATCGACACCTTCCGGGCCGGCGGGGCCGGCGGGCAGAACGTCAACAAGGTGGAGACGGCCATCCGCATCACCCATCTGCCGACCGGCATCGTGGTCCAGTGCCAGAACGAGCGCTCACAACTGCAGAACAAGAACGGCGCGATGAAAATTCTGAAGGCGCGTCTCTACGAGGTGGAGCAGCAGAAGAAGGAAGCCCAGTTCCAGTCCATAGTCGGCGAAAAAAAGGAGATCGGCTTCGGGAGCCAGATCCGCTCCTACGTCTTCCAGCCCTACCAGATGGTGAAGGACCATCGGACGGACCATGAAATAGGCGACATCAACTCGGTCATGGACGGCGAGATCGACGACTTCATCGAAGCGTATTTGAAACAGCAGATGGCGAAAATGTCGGCGAGAGGCGAGGGGCAAGGGGCGAGGGGGTAAACCAGAGAACTTGCAGGCCGCTAGCCTCTAGCCACTTGCCTCTTGCCAGTGTGAAGCATGGATGACCTGAACGACCAGCGCCAGCAGCGGATCAAGAAGCTGGACCTCCTCCGCGACTTGCAGGTCCAGCCCTACGGGACCAGGTTCGAGGCGACGGACCGGGCCGGGCAGTTGAACCGCCTGCACGGGAACAAGTCCAAGGACGAGCTGGAGCGGGAGCCGATCCGCTGCCGGCTTGCCGGACGGATCGTCGCGCTGCGCCGGTTCGGCAAGGCCGCCTTCGCCGTGCTCCAGGACGGAGCGGACCGGCTCCAGGTCTACCTGAAAAAAGACCGTTTGGGCGACCGATCCTACGGGGTCTGCGAGCAGTTGGACCTGGGCGACTGGATCGGCGTGTCCGGACACCTGTTCCGGACCAAGACCAACGAGCTCACGGTTGAGATCGTCGAGCTGACGTTCCTCAGCAAGGCGCTGCGGCCTCTCCCGGAGAAGTGGCACGGACTCACGGACGTGGAGACCCGCTACCGCCAACGCTACGTGGACCTGATCGCCAACCCCTCCGTGCACGAAATCTTCGTCACCCGCAGCCGCATCATCGCCGGCATCCGTTCCTTCCTGATCGAGAAGGGCTTCCTGGAAGTGGAGACGCCGATGATGCAGCCGATCCCCGGCGGCGCCACGGCCCGCCCCTTCGTCACCCACCACAATGCGCTGGGGACGGACCTCTATCTGCGGGTCGCGCCGGAACTGTACTTAAAGCGGCTGATCGTAGGCGGGTTTCCCCGCGTCTTCGAGATCAACCGGAATTTCCGGAACGAGGGGATCTCCACCATCCACAATCCCGAGTTCACGATGCTGGAGTTCTACGTGGCCTATGCGGACTACAACGACCTGATCGCGTTGACCGAGGAACTGTTCAGCAGGCTCGCGCAGGAAGTGCTGGGGAAAACCACGATCGAGTACCAGGGCAAGCAGATCAACCTGGCTTCCCCCTGGCGCCGCTGGTCCTACCGGCAGGCGATCCTGGAGGTCAACAAGCTTGATGCGTCGGTCGTGCAGGACCGAACGGCGGCGCTGGAGGCGGCGAAGAAACTGGGCGTGGAAGTGGATCCGAAAGACGGGCTCGTGCTCATCCTCAACGAGATCTTCCAGGAGACCGTCGAGTCCAACCTGATTCAACCGACCTTCATCACCGACTATCCCATCGAGATCTCGCCGCTGGCCCGCCGGAAGGATGCAGACCCATCCCTCACCGACCGGTTCGAGCTCTACATCGCCGGACGGGAGATCGCCAACGCCTTCTCCGAGTTGAACGACCCGCTGGATCAGCGCCGGCGCTTCGAGACGCAGGCGGCCCAGCGTGAGGCGGGCGACGAAGAAGCCCACTATCTGGACGAAGACTTCCTGCGCGCGCTCGAACATGGGATGCCGCCGACCGCCGGCGAAGGCATCGGCATCGACCGGGTCGTGATGCTCTTCACCGACCAGGCCTCGATCCGAGACGTGATCTTGTTTCCCCAACTGCGCCCGGAGAAGTCATAGAGGACATCGAACGGTGCAACTGCCCTACGAGATCTTCGTCGGCCTGCGGTATCTCCGGGCCAAACGCCGCCACCGGACTATTTCGCTGAACACCTTTGTGTCGGTCGCCGGCATCACCCTGGGCGTGGCCGCCCTGATCGGGACGTTGGGCATCATGACCGGTTTCAAAGAGGACCTCCAGGCGAAGATTCTGGGCACGACCTCCCACATCGTCGTTCAGGACCGCTCCAAAGAGGGCATGGCCGGCTACGACGAGCTGACCGCACGCGTCGAGCAGGCGCCCCACGTCCTGGCCGCCACCCCCTTCGTCTTCCGCCAGGTGCTGCTGACCTCGGCATCGGCCGTCCAGGGCATCGTGTTGCGCGGGATCGACCAGCAGAGGGAACGTAGGGTCACTGAACTGGCCAGGAACATCCGATCCGGCAATCTGGAGGACCTTGATCGTTCGGCGATCCAAGCCGGCGCCTCTTCACCCGATCCATCCGTCCCCGGCGCTCCACCCGAGTCGACGGTCCAGCCGACCCATCCCGGCATCATCCTGGGAAGAGAACTGTCCATGCGCTTGGGTGCCTTTGTCGGCGACTCGGTGAATGTGGTCTCGCCGGTCGGCCCGTCCAACTCCATCGGAGCCCTGACCATGACCCCGAAAATCCGCACCTTCACGGTCGTCGCGGTGTTCGAGTCCGGGATGTACGAGTATGACTCGTCCCTGGCCTATATCTCGCTCGGCGAGGCTCAGAAATTTTTTAACATGGGGACCACCGTGACCGGGATCGAAGTGAAGGTGGACAACATCTTCCAGGCAGCCGAGATCGCCCGGACGATCGAGCAGGCTTTGGGCTTCCCCTATTGGGCCAGAGACTGGATGCAGCTCAACAAGAACCTCTTCTCTGCGCTGAAACTGGAAAAGACCATGATGTTCCTGCTGCTGGTGCTCATCACGATCGTCGCCTCCTTCAACATCGTCAGCACTCTGACCATGATCGTGAACGAGAAACAACGGGAAATCGCGATCCTCAAGGCCATGGGCGCCACCAGACAGGCCATCATGCGCATCTTCATGCTGAACGGGCTCATTATCGGATTGACCGGGACCGTGATCGGCATCCCGCTGGGCTATGCCTTTCTCTGGCTGATCGAGACCTACTGGACCTTCGACCCGACCGTCTATTACATCACCCACATCCCGGTCCACGTGCAGGCCCTGGACGTAATCCTGGTCTCGTTCTCGGCGATCCTGATTTGCTTCGCCGCCACCCTCTACCCGTCCCGGCAAGCGGCCAAACTGGACCCGGCTGCCGCGCTTCGGTATGAGTGACAGCAATATGACTGACCAGCCTCTGGTCCGGGTGCTGGACCTCCACAAATCCTTCCCCATGGGCGGAAGCGACGTGACGGCCATCCGAGGCGTCCGGTTCGACCTTGCGCGAGGCGAGTTGCTGGCGATCGTCGGAGCCTCCGGCGCCGGGAAAAGCACGCTGCTACAGATCATCGGGACGCTGGACCGCCCCACCGGCGGCACGGTGCTGTTCGAGGGCAGCGACCTGTTCAAACTCTCGGAACAGGCCCAAGCCGAGTTCCGCAACAAGCGGGTCGGGTTCGTCTTTCAGTTTCATCACCTGCTCCCCGAATTCACCGCGCTGGAGAACGCCTGCCTACCCGCCTTCATCCAGAACCGACCCCGCGACCAGGCTCTGGCGGAGGCCGAAGCGCTGTTGAAGGACGTGGGGCTGGAGCATCGGCTGAGGCACAAGCCGGGTGAGCTCTCCGGCGGCGAGCAGCAGCGGGTGGCGGTGGCGCGGGCCCTGATGCAGAACCCGGACCTGGTGTTAGCAGACGAGCCGACCGGCAACCTGGACACCCATACGGGCGAGGCCCTCTTTACCCTCCTGCGGAAGCTGAACCGGGAGCGCGGCATTACCTTCGTGATCGTCACCCACAACGACAAACTGTCCGCCCAGGCCGACCGCATCCTCCGCATGGAGGACGGGATGATCGCCAATTCATGAGTCTCGCCACCGCCTGATCCTCTCACTGCAGGGCGGCGCGATCAAAAACGTCGCTGACGCCAAGTTCATCATGACTCCGATCGCCGGGTTCGGCTTGAAATTCGGCGCGTTCACGTTCGATCTCGGCGCGGGGTACGACTTCCAGTTGAACCAGGGGCTCGGTTCCTTCTCGCTGGGCTTGACGTTCTGAGGAAGGTCGGCGGGAGGACGGTCGGCTCGTCAGGTGGAAGGGTGCACACGCATATAGACCTTGCTCTCGATGAAGATCTTCAGGAGGTCGTTGTCCACCTTCCCGTGCTTCATCTCGTCCTCCAGGATGGCCAGAGCCTTGGGGATCGGCACAGCCGCCTTGTAGGGCCGGTCCGCGGCGGTCAAGGCGTCGTAGATGTCGCTGATCGTCATCATCCGCGTCTGGACCGGGATGATATCGCCGGGCACCTTCCGCGGATACCCGCTCCCGTCCAGTTTTTCATGGTGGCCGTAGGCGATGGTGGGGATGTTTTTCAGCGACTTGGTCCAGGGGATCGTGGACAGGAACCGATAGGTATGGGTCACGTGGCTCTCGATCTCCAGCCGCTCGTCCGTGGTCAGGCTTCCTTTGGGAATGGACAGCGTCATCAGCTCCTGTTGTGTCAGAACGGCCTGCGGACCGCTAAAGTGGTCGAAGTTCAGTTGGGCGATCTCGTGCAAGCGCTCGAACCCACCTGTCGCTAAGACCGCCGGCTTGTTGCAGGCCAGGATGAACTCCAGAATGCCGTCCGTCTCCGCGATCTGGCGTGCCAGGTCCTCGTCGATTTCCGCAACCAGTTCCGCGGTCGCAGCCCGGTCTCCGGACATGAGGATCTCCGTTTTCTTGCGGAGCGCCTTGACTTCCAGCGTGCGCTTGATGAAATCGAACCGCGCCTTGAGCTTCGTGAGGTCTTCCGGAAACAGTTTGTCGGCCTTCACGAGCACGTGCTCGCGCACCCCGACCTTGCCGAAGTCGTGGAGCACGGCCGCGTACCGCATCTCCTTCATCTGGTCGAAGTCGAACGTGAGGCCGGCGTAGGGCCCGAAATCCACACGGTCCACGATCTCGGCCAAATCGCAGGTCAGGGTGGCCACACGGCCGCTGTGACCGCTGGTGGTCGGGTCCCGGCTTTCGATCGCGAGCACGCTGGCTGAGATAAACCCCTCGAACAGCCGGTTGATCTCCTCGTAGAGGTTGGCGTTCTCAATCGCGATGCCGACCTGGTTCCCCAGACTCATGAAATCTTGCAGGTCCTCTTCCATGAACAGGCCTCCGCCCTTTTTATTGATGGCCTGCAACACGCCCAGGAGCTTGTCCTTCGCTTTGATCGGCACGCAGACCATGTTGCGGGTGCGGAAGCCGCTCTTCTTGTCCGCTTCCGGATTGAACCGCGGATCGCTGTAACAATCATTGATGACTTCCGGCTGGCCGGTCTTCGCGACGTAGCCCGCAATCCCCTGCCCCACCTTCAGCCTGATCTGCCGGACCCCCTCGCCCTTCTCCCCCAGCGCGACTTCGAAGTAAAGCTCTTGGGCCGCTTCATCGAGGAGGAGCATGGACCCGGCTTCCGCCTCCATGATGAAGGTAATGGCCTCGATCGCCCGCTTCCTGATCTCGGCTTGGTTCAGACTGGAGTTCAGAACCCTGCTCACCTCCTGGAGCTTTCCCAGCCGCGTGATCTTCTCCTGATGGCTCCGGAACAGACGGACGTTCTCGAGCGCAATCGCCACCTGGTTGGCCAAGCTGCCGAATTCCACCAGATCCCAGTTGCTGAACAGTTTCCCGCCGCGCTTGTTGACCGCCTCCACTACCCCCAGGGTCCTGTTGCGCGCCCGGACCGGGACCGCCAGGATGGTCCGGGTGGTGAATCCCGTATGGCGATCCACCTCGCTGGCCACGCGAGAATCATGTTGCGCATCGTTCACGATGATCGGCTGGCCGGTCTTGGCCACCAGCCCGGCGATGCCTTCTCCATATTCGATCCGCACCCCCTTCAGCAGCGCGTTTTTTTCGCCCACCGCGACGTCGAACACGAGAGCGCCGCCGTCCCCGGTCAACAACAAGAGAGCGCCGGCCTCGGCATCCACCAGGTTGGTGGCGGCCTCTATCGCCCGCTGCAGCGCTTCGTGCTCGTCCAGTGAGGAATTCAGAATTTCGCTGACTTCTTCGAGCTGCTTGATGCGCACGATTTTTTGCGCGTATTTTTGCGCCAGCCTGGAGTGATCCAACCCCACGGCGAGCCGGGACGCCACAAAATCCATCACCCCCCCGACTCCGTCACCGCCTGCCTTGTCGGCGGGCAAGCCCTCTACGAGCAAGACGCCTTCCAGGTGTTTCCCGCGTTTCAGCGAGTAGGCGAGCACGTTCGCGGCTCTGGCTTGGCTACTCTCCCGCACCACCTGCGCGACGATTTGCTCCCGCTCCTCGGGGGACAATACGCCACCCGCGCCGTGGGCCGCGACACAGCGCAAGGTCCCGGTCTGCTCATCCTGAAGGTAGATCGAAGCCCCTTGCGCCTCGGTCATCTCGAGAAACACTTGGAGCGCGGCTTCGGCCAGCCTCTCCGGAGCCAAGACATTGTTGACCGACGACGTGATGGTCTCCAGCAGTTGCCGCTCGATTTTCTCGGTAATGAAAGGGGGGAGGATCGAGGACGTCTTGTCAGCGGTGGGAATCTTGGGAGCCTTGGCGGAAGACAAATGGACGAGAACCGGACGTTCTGGGCGGGATACGACGGCCTTGCTTCCGACCTTTCTGTCGCCTCGGTGACGCCATGGCTCGTCGCCTCACGCGGCCTTCATCGCCGCCTTCAAGGACTGCACGAATTGCCCGACTCGGTCCGCCAAGCCCGGATGATTCTGGTGCTCGCCGACCTGCCGGACGATGGCGCTGCCCACGATCACCCCATCGGCGATCCCGGCCACTTGCGCCGCATCCTGCGCGGTGGCGATCCCGAATCCCACCGCTACCGGAACGTCCGCGACCCGACGGATCTTCGCCACGTTGCGTCCGACGTCCGCCAAGTCGGTCAGCTTCGCGCCGGTAATGCCGGTCAGCGAGACGTAGTAGAGAAAACCCCGCGACCGTCTCGCCACCATGTTTCGCCGCACCGCTGTGCTGGTGGGCGCGAGTAGAAAAATCAGCCGCAGCCCTGTTTCAGCCGCAGCCGGCTCAAGCGGCCCGGCCTCCTCCGGCGGCATGTCCGGAACGATCAGCCCGTCGATCCCTGCCTCCACGGCCTGTTTGCAGAAGGCTCCCTCGCCCAGGGCATGGATGGTGTTGTAGTAGGCCATGAGGACCAAAGGAATCTGGGTTCTGGTCCGGAGGGTTTTCACGGCCTGAAGAATTTTCCGTAACGACGTGCCGCTCCGGAGGGCCCGCTCGGCGGCCCTCTGGATCACCGGCCCGTCGGCGATGGGATCGGAAAAGGGCACCCCCAACTCGATCACATCCGCGCCGGCTCTCTCCAGCACCAGTACCAATGTTTCGGTGTCCTGCAACGAAGGATCGCCGGCCATGATGTAGGCGATGAAAGCCTTCTCGCCCTTGCCTCGCAGCCGCTCGAATGTCGCGTCAATGCGGTTCATTTTTGAGTTATCGGTTCTCAGTTAGCAGTATTCAGTTCCAAGACTGACGACTGAAAACTGTGAACTGTTTACTAAAGCGTGACCCCTTTGATCCGCGCCACCTGCTGCACATCCTTGTCCCCGCGCCCGGACAGGTTTACGACGATCACGTGCTTCTTCTTCAGCCTGGGCGCAAGCTTGACGACCTCGGCGACCGCGTGAGCGCTTTCGAGCGCCGGCATGATGCCTTCCTCGCACGTCAGCAGATCGAAGGCCGCCAGGGCCTCGTCATCCGTGGCAGAGGTGTACCGGATACGGTCTGCATCATGGTAGAAGCTGTGCTCCGGCCCCACAGCCGCATAGTCCAGGCCGGCTGAGACCGAATGGGTCAGGTTGATTTGACCGTCATCGTCCTGCAGCAGGTAGGTCATCGTGCCGTGGAGCACGCCCGGCCTGCCGCCGGCAAAGCGGGCCGCATGTTTGCCGCTTTCAAGCCCCAGCCCGCCCGCCTCCACCCCGACCATCCTGACGCCACGGTCCTTGAGGAAGGCATGGAACAGGCCGATGGAGTTGCTCCCGCCGCCGACACAGGCGACCAGATAGTCCGGCAGCCGGCCCTGCTCAGCCAAGACCTGCTTTCTGGCTTCCCGTCCGATGATGGATTGAAAGTCGCGGATCATCATGGGATAGGGATGCGGCCCCAGCACGGAGCCGAGAATATAGTTCGTCGTCCGCACATTCGTGGTCCAGTCACGCATCGCCTCGTTGATGGCGTCCTTGAGTGTCCTGCTGCCGGCCTCCACGCCGGTCACGGTCGCGCCGAGCAGCCGCATGCGGAAGACGTTGAGGGCCTGGCGCTGCATGTCCTCCGTCCCCATGTAGACCTCGCAGGCCATCCCGAACATGGCGGCAGCCGTGGCTGTGGCGACCCCGTGTTGGCCGGCGCCGGTCTCAGCAATCACCCGCTTCTTCTTCATCCGGCGGGCGAGCAGGACCTGCCCGATTGAGTTGTTGATCTTGTGCGCGCCCGTGTGGCAGAGGTCTTCCCGCTTGAGGTAGATCTTCGCCCCGCTCAGCCGCTTCGTGAGCCGTTCGGCGAAATAGAGCGGCGTGGGTCGCCCGACATAGAGCGTGAGATAATGGGCCAGCTCCACTTGAAAAGCGCGATCGCAGCGGGCCTTGAGGTAGGCCTGCTCCAACTCAAGGATGGCCGGCATGAGTGTTTCGGGAACGTACCGCCCTCCATACGCCCCGAACCGCCCGTGCTGATCAGGAATAGTTGCCATGGTCTTGGTTATCGGTTGTCGGTATTCAGGTATCAGTTCCGTTTAGGCTGAACACGGATAACTGACGGCTGATGACTCCTTTCATCAGCCCTGCTGAGTATATCCCTCGGCTGATTGCGACACAAGTCTTACGGCCCGAACGAACGCTTGGAGCTTCGCCGGGTCCTTCTTACCCGGACTGGCCTCCACCCCGCTGCTCACATCCACTCCGTAGGGCTGCACCTGCCTGATTGCCTCCCGCACATTCTCGGATGTGAGCCCCCCGGCCAACAGAACCTTGGCCGCCTGAGCCGCCTCAGCCGCGAGCGTCCAATCAGCCACCAGCCCCGTCCCGCCGTAGGCCCGACCCGAAAAGGCATCCACCACAAACCCACGGACCAGCGCCCGGCCCCGGTATTCCGCCAAAGCCAGCAAGGCACCTCGGTCGCGCAGCCTGATCCCTTTGAGGACCGGCCGGCCCAGTGATTCACAGTAGGCCGCATCTTCTTCCCCGTGGAGTTGGGCCAAAGCCAGGCCGCAGCCATCCATAAGATCGCGGACCTTCTTGATGTCCTCGTTGACGAAGACTCCGACTCCCAGCACGAAGGGTGGAAGCGAGGCGACGATCCGGCTCACCACCTGCGGCTGGACATAGCGGGGACTTTCCCGATGAAAAATAAACCCCAGGGCATCAGCCCCGGCCTCCACCGCCGCACGCCCGTCCTCGGCGTTCGTGATTCCGCAGATTTTGACTTTGATGCCGCTCATGGTTCCTTATAGCCGATCGCCTCAACAAACGCCTGCGCAAACAGGACGGCCGGATGCTTGACCCACCGTCTCAGGGAACGGCACAGTTCCCCGACCTCGGCTCGATCGAGATCGGGACTCGTGACCACTTGCTTGCCCGCGCCCTCTTCAATTCTCTCGGCAAGCAATTCAGCGGCCAGCGGCACGTCTTCGTAGCTGTCGTACCTCGCCGTCAGCCCGATGCGTAAGAATCCGGTTTCCTGCAAGAGCCGTCCGAATTCGCGGCCCACATAGGGATTTCCGCCGTTCCGTTTTTGGATCGCCATGAGGACTTCGATCGCCCGCTCCGCCTCCGGATCACGCGGCGCCATGAGATTACCGGACCAATCGGGGCTGGAGAGAGCCACCATGCCGCCGGGTCGGAGGACACGATGGATTTCGTGAAGGGCAGCCGGCGGCTCAACCAGATGTTCGAACAGCGCGTGCGAGAAGACCACATCGAACGAGCAGTCGGGGAAAGGCAGTTGATACACACTGGCTACTTCGAACCGAGCGTTCTTGATGCCGCGTTCCGCGGCGGTCTTTTCCGCCAGCGCCACCTGACTCGGCTCCAGGTCCACCCCGACAACAGAGCCGGGCGTCACTGCCTCAGCCAGCCCGACCGTGATGGTCCCAGGCCCGCAGCCACAGTCCAACAACTTCATGCCTGGCTTGAGCCGCGGCAACGCAAACGCCGCGTCCCGCGCCGCATATCGCCGCTTCATATACCGAACGGCAACCTCGCTGTAGCCAGGGGTGTAGGTTTCTCGCTTGTTCATCTCGTACCTGGGACAGCGTTCTAGCGTACGTGTGGAGCAAGCTGACAAGTGACCAAGCGGGCAAGTGGCAAGGCTTCGGCGAAGACAGTCGAGCCGTCCAACTTGGTTACTTGTAACTTGCCACTTGTCAGCTAAGGTAGCTGACAGAAGCTGATCCGCGCGCCACCCGTCTCCCGTGGAACGAGGACCCGCCCGACCCCACGAATCCCCTCATCATAAAAGGGAACGTTCCGGGCTTGCCAGTCACCCGCGAGGCGGGATAGGTCCTCGGTAAGCAGCGCCACCATCTGGACCCCATCCTCTGAGAAGCTCTGCGAAAGGTGAATCGCCCCACGCTGGAGGGAGAACCGACCCTCCACAGGCCGCTCCCCAAGGAGTTGAGTGTAGGCCGTGATCGCCGGCTGGAAATCCGCCGCCCCGACCTCCACCCAGCCGACCTTCGCCGAACAGCCAAGGCCTTCCTCCGGTGGAGGCACTCGGAGTGTGCGCGGCGACAGGTCTTGGATCAGAAAGGGCAGTTGGGAATTTTCCGGATGGGCCGTCCGCCACGAGACTTGCTGCCCGTCAGGCCTGACTCGTCCTCCGGGAGGCGCCTTCGCGATCTCCAGCCCCCGCTCCCTGATCGCCTGAACGTCGCCGTTATAGTCCGTGGTCTCCAGGACAAACCCGGCCAACCGGTTCTGGCCGGCCAGGGCCCCCAGAACCTGCTTGCCGAACGGAAACCCCTGGGCCAACTCCAGCTTCTTGACCGCGATCAGCTCCAGGTAACTCCCGTCCACCAGCGGCACCAGCGCATTGTGCGTCCCAACCTGCGGATGCTCCCCGCCAAGCAGCACCTGAAACCCCAACCGGCGATAGAGGTCCATTGCCTTCTCCAGGTCCTCCACCGCAATGAGGACATGATCAATGCCGATGATCATGACTTATTAACCTGCTCAACTCCCAGGAGTTCTCTGATTTTCGCTCCTGTATCCCCTGCTCGGATCAGCGACTCCCCCACCAGCATGGCGTGGATGCCGGCTTCCATGAGCCGCTTCACGTCGTCGCGCTTGTGGATGCCGCTCTCGCTGACGATCATCTTGTCAGACGGGATACGCTTGGCCAGACGGAAGGTCACGGCTAAATCAGTCGAGAAGGTCTTGAGATCACGGTTATTGATTCCGATCAGCTTCGCCTCCGGCAGCCGTTCCAGCACCGTATCCAGCTCTTTTTCATGATGCGTCTCGATCAGGACATCCAACTCCAGCTCACCGGCCAGCGCGAAGAAGTCCACCAACTGTCGCCGCTCCAGAGCCGCCACGATCAGGAGCACCGCATCGGCTCCATAGGCCCGCGCCTCGTAAAATTGAATGTCGTCCACCATGAACTCTTTGTTCAGGCACGGGAGTCCGACCTTGTCTTTGACGGCTTTCAGATAATGGAGACTGCCCTGGAAAAAATCCTTGTCGGTCAGGACCGACAGGGCCGAGGCGCCATGCTTCTTGTACTGCTCGGCGATCTTCACCGGCTCGAACAGGTCCTTGAACTCCGGCCGCAGCAGGCCGAGACTCGGCGAGGCTTTTTTCACTTCGGCGATGAGGGAGGGACTGTCGGGCGGGTGGGTGGCTGTGAGGGCCCGAATGAACCCTCGCGGTGAGCCGCGATCGCGAACCCTGGACTTGAGCTCGACCAGGTAGCCGCGGCTCTGCTTGTGCCGCACCTCCGCTCGCTTGTGCTCCAGAATCCGATCCAGAATCATGGTTTACGTCCACCAGCCAGGGGCTCAGACCGTCCCGCTCAAGATTTTCGTGGTCGCCGCCGACAAAGCATCAGGAGGTCAACCCAGGATGGCGCCTCTCATCATCCAAGTCAGCGAGAAAGGCATTGAGTCTATTCACACGGATCAGAGTGTTGACGTGATCATCGTGGACTGGGACCGCGATCAGGCCGTCCAGCCTCTTGCCTTCCGCATGCAACGCCTCCCTCTTGATCGACTTGATCCCGCGACCCGCCTGGCAACGGTCCCACTTGCTCTAGAAGCCCCTCCGGCTCAACGAATCCTCAAGCTCGCCAGTTGATATCCCCCATTCTGCTTCCCCCTGCTCTCCTCTATTGATTCGTAAACGCGATGAGCTGCTCCAACTTTTGCATGGCCGCACCGCTCTTGATGACTTTGCCGGCCAGCTCATAGCCCTCTTGCAAGGTTTTGGCCTTGCGGCCTGCCACAAAAGCTGGTGCCGCGTTCATGCAGACGATATCCCGCTTGGGCCCAGGCCGGCCTTGCAGGACCTCCCGCAAGATGTGGGCGTTCTCTTCGGCCGAGCCGCCGGCCAGATCCTTCGACCGGACCCTTTCCAGCCCGAAGTCTTTCGGTTCCACAAAATAGGTGGAGACGACGCCAGCTTTGCCCTCGGAGATCTTTGTGCGATCAGTGAGAGTAATCTCATCCAGCCCGTCCATCCCGTGGACGATGAAGCAATGTTGCGTGCCGAGCCCCAGCAACACCTTGGCCATCAACTCCGCGAGGTTCTCGTCATAGACCCCCAGAACCTGATAGCCGGCTCTGGCCGGGCTGGACATGGGCCCCATGATGTTGAGGATGGTCCTGATTCCCATTTCCTGTCTGGCCGCCGCGCAATGCTTCATCGCGCCGTGGAATAACGGGGCGAAGAGGAAACCGATGCCCACCTCATTGACACATTCCTCGACCCGTTCGGGCGACAACTCGATCCGGACCCCTAACGCCGTCAGCACGTCGGCGCTTCCGGAGCGTGAGGAGATCGCCCGGCCTCCGTGCTTGGCCACCGTGAGCCCACCTCCCGCCACGACGAAGGCCACCGTCGTGGAGATATTGAAGGTATGGGCACCGTCCCCGCCGGTCCCGCAGGTATCCACCACCAAAGGATCGGCGACCCGGATGCTGACCGCCTTGGCCCGCATGGCCTTCACGGACCCGGTGATCTCCTCCACCGTCTCCCCCTTGATCCGCAGACCCATGAGGTAGGCGGCGATCTGGGCGGGCGTGGCGGCTCCCTCCATGATCTCCAGCATGACCTCCTCGGCTTCCTTCTCCGAGAGGTCTTGCTTGTCGGCCAATTTGGCGATGGCGGCTTTAATCATAACAAGTATAGGCTAGAGGCGAGAGGCTAGGGGCAAGGGGGCTTGAAGACTGCTACTTTTTCGTCACCGCTAGCCCCTCGCCCCTTGCCGCGAGCCCGCAACTTCAAGCTTTAAGAAGTTGCGCAAGAGATCCATGCCGGACGCCGTCAGGATGGATTCGGGGTGGAACTGCACGCCTTCAACTGCGAGGGTCCGGTGGCGCAGGCCCATGATCTCGCCTTCCGCCGTCTCGGCCGATACCTCCAGGCAATCCGGAAGGTTGGCCCGGTTCACCAGCAGCGAATGGTAGCGGGTTGCTTCAAAGGGGTTGGACAGGTCGCGGAAGATGGTCTTGCCGTCGTGATGGACCATCGACGTCTTGCCGTGCATCAGGCGACCGGCCCGGATGACTTCGCCCCCGAAGGCCACCGCCAGGGACTGGTGGCCCAGGCAGACCCCCAGAAGCGGCAGGCGGCCGGCAAAGTGCCGGATGGTCTCCACCGAGACGCCGGCCTCCTTGGGTGTACAGGGTCCCGGCGAAATCACCAGCCGCTGCGGGCGCAGGGCTTCGATCTCGTCCACCGTGATCTTGTCGTTTCGGTAGACCTGGACGTCCTCGCCCAACTCCCCGAAGTACTGCACGAGGTTGTAGGTGAAGGAATCGTAATTATCGATCATCAACAGCATCGTAAACTCTCAGAGCTTATAGCTGATAGCTAATGGCTTATGGCCTGATCGGAAGAGCGCACGGCGTCTTGCTATCGGCCATACGCCATAGGCCATATGCTCCTTTCCTATTCCAGGCCCTGCTCCGCCAGCTCGATGGCCTTCATCATGGCCTTGGCCTTGTTGCAGGTCTCCTCGTACTCCCGCCCCGGGTCCGAATCGGCGACGATCCCCGCCCCGGCCTGGATGTAGGCCTGCCGGCTCTTGATGACGATCGTGCGGATGTTGATGCAGGTATCCATGTTGCCGGAAAAACTGAAGTAGCCCACCGCGCCCGCGTAAGGGCCTCGTCGCGTCGGCTCCAGTTCTTCAATGATCTGCATGGCGCGGATCTTGGGCGCGCCCGACACGGTGCCGGCCGGGAAGCAGGCCTTCATCACGTCATACGACGTCTTGGACGGATTCAGCTCGCCGTGCACGTTGGAGACGAGGTGCATCACGTGGGAGTAGCGTTCCACGGTCATCAGGGCATCGACCTTGACGGTTCCGTGTTTCGCCACCCGCCCGACATCGTTGCGGCCTAGGTCCACCAGCATCACATGCTCGGCCCGCTCCTTCTCATCCGCCAACAGCTCACGCTCCAGCGCCCGATCCTGCTCCTCCGTGGCACCGCGCCGGCGCGTTCCGGCGATCGGCCGGACCGACACCCGCCCATCCTCGCAACGCACCAGCGTTTCCGGCGAGGAGCCGACCAACTCCACCCCGGCCACCCGCAAGTAGTACATGTAGGGCGAGGGATTGACCACGCGCAGGGCCCGGTAAATTTCAAAAGGAGCGGTCTGGATCCGGGTCTCCCACCGTTGCGAGAGCACGGTCTGGATGACGTCGCCGGCTCTGATATAGTCCTTCGTCCGCATCACCATCTTTTCAAAATCCGAACGGCTCACGTTGGAGGTAAAGCTGAGCGGCTTCCGGCGTTGCTTCGGACGGGTCCGGCGCAGTGGCCGCTTGAGGCGCGCGATCATCCGCTCGATCCGGGCCGTGGCGTCCGTGTAGGCCCGTTTCAGCTCGGCGGCCCGGCCCGACGGCACGTGGGCGTTGGCCACCACCTTGATCGTCTGGGCCACGTTGTCGAAAATCAGCAGCGTGTCGGTCAGCAGGAAGGCCAGATCGGGAAGGCCCAGTTCGTCCTTCCGCCTCGGCGGAATCTCCTCAAAATACCGGACCACGTCGTAACCCAGGTACCCCACCGCCCCTCCCACGAACCGGGGCAGACCCGGCACCGTGACCGGACGGTACGCTGCCATGATGTCGCGGAGCCGATCCAGCGGGGTTTCACCCGGTTTCTCCCCGACCGTCACCCGTTCTATCTGACTTCCCTGCCGACTGCCCCGCGTCACGACGAGCCCCTTCCCTTCCTGGCGGATCACGATCGGGGAGCCGCTGCCGAGGAAGGAATAGCGCGCCCAGTTCTCGCCCCCCTCGACGCTCTCCAGCAGGTAGGCGGAGGGACCGTGATCGATCTTGGTGAAGGCAGAAACAGGAGTCTCGAAATCAGCCAGGATCTCGCGGTAGAGGGGAATCAGGTTCCCCTGCGAAGCGAGGGACCGGAATTCCTCGAAGCTCAATGAGTAGACAGGCGACGGCATGGTCTCTATTCCGATGAGCGCACCCTCGTTACTGTCCGACGAGCAGCCTCTGGCCTACTTCGATCTGATTGCTGGCGAGATTGTTCCAATTCTTCAGCGTGGCCACGTCCACCCCGTACTGGCGGCTGAGACGATACAGCGTCTCGCCCGGCTTCACCTGGTGGTAACGAGGCTCGCCCGTTTCCGTGCTCAAGGCACCGGCCTCAGGCGCGGATGCGGGGGGCAACGGTTCCATCATTCCCGGGGCCCCCTGCTGCAATCCCATGTCCGGTTCCCCGCCGAGCAGGCTCTTCTTATCCGCACGCCTGGGCTTGGCGGAGGCCTTGCGCGGCGGCCTGCTAAGCGCTTCTTGCTCCTTCAACAGCGCCGCATCCCTTATGGCCGCCGCCTCTTCCTGAATCCGCTGCAACTGTTCCCGGACCGCTTGTACCTGGGCCGACAGCTCCCGGTTCCTGGCCTCCAGGTCCACGCCTTCGCGCTTGACGCGTTTGAGCTCGGAGTCCAACTCACCGGTCCGCTTCTCTTCCTGCGCCAGCAACCGCTGGAAATTCAGCGCGCGGGCCTTCTCCGCTTCATACTTTTCAGTCATCACGCAGCCGGTCAGCAGCATCACGCCGACACAGGCTGCCGATAGGGAGAGCACCTTGTCTGCTGTCATAGGTTCACCAATCTCCTCGTTGATTTCTATGGCCCGTGCGGCCCTGTCCTTCCTTCCACTTCCCCTCTCCAGTTCAGCCCTCTCACAAGCTGGAAGCCGGCGCCTGCGCGCCTCCGGGATCAAACCACCCACAGCCTACCATGCGATCTGTACGAGGACAAACCGGGCTTCCTGGCTGGAGGAGCAAGGATAGAGCCGAACGCGTAGAAAGTCAAAGCGAAAGAAGGTTCGGACCGGAAAGGGCATACCCCTCGTTTGACCCCTCTCCGGCTCTATGCTACGGTTTTAGAATGTCCCCCCTTCAACACTCACGGTTGACCATTCAAGATTCTTAAGGACGATGGGCAAATCAACCACCGCTCCCGATGCCCAGAAGCGCATCGAGCAATTGAGAACGGAAATCCGGCGCCATGATTATCTCTACTACGTCAAGGACCGGCCCGAGATCTCCGACGCCGAATATGACCGGCTGTTTCGCGACCTGAGCAACCTGGAGGCGGCCTATCCGGAGCTGGTCACTCCCGACTCCCCCACCCAACGGGTCGGGGCCCCGCCGCTTGAAGAACTCAAGAAAGTCCGACATGAGAAGCCGATGCTCAGCCTTGACTCGGTCACGGATCAGGAAGACGTTCTGGCCTTCGACAAGCGGGTGCGGCGGGAACTGGCCAAGGAACTGGGCCGGGAGCCGGACGACATTCAGTACACGGTGGAGCCGAAATATGACGGGTTGTCGGTTGAGCTGGTCTATGAGCGCGGCCTCTTCGTCCGCGGCGCCACGCGGGGCGACGGCATCACGGGCGAGGATGTGACGGTCAATCTGCGGACCCTCCGATCCCTCCCTCTGCAACTGCAAACCGACGCCGACCCGCCGGCCCATCTGGTCGTGCGGGGGGAAGTCTATATGCGGCTGGATGACTTCCAGGCGCTCAACCGCCGCATCACCGAACGAGGCGAGGAAGCCTTTGCGAACCCGCGCAACGCTGCCTCCGGCTCACTGCGGCAACTGGACAGCAAGATCACGGCGGAGCGTCCCCTCGTCGTGACCTGCTACGAAACCATGGCCCAGTCCGGCTCGCTCCCGCTCGCCCATTGGGATGAGTTGGAAGCCCTGGCCCGATGGGGCCTGCCGGTTCCGTTCCAGCGGCGCCTCTGCCGGACGATCGAGGACGTGGTCGCCTTTCACCGCGAGATCGAGCCGGAGCGGGACCGGTTGCCCTTTGAGATCGACGGGATCGTGGTCAAGGTCGCCCGCCGCGACTGGCAGGTCGCCCTCGGCGAGAAGTCCCGGAGCCCGCGCTGGGCTATCGCCTACAAATTCACGCCGCGCAAGGAAATCACGCAGGTCCAGGACATTGTGGTCTCGGTGGGCCGCACCGGCACGCTCACACCCCTGGCCCTCCTGAAGCCGGTCGAGGTGGGAGGGGTCACGATCAGCCGGGCGACCTTGCACAATGCCGATGAAGTGGCCCGCAAGGACATCCGGGTCGGCGACACGGTCAAGGTGGAGCGGGCGGGGGATGTCATCCCGGCCATCTCGGAACGGGTGCCCGTCCCCGACGAAGAGCGCGAGCCCCCGTTCACGATGCCGGATGCCTGTCCCGTCTGCGGCTCCGCCGTCGCGAGAGAGGGGGCCTACTATTATTGTTCCGGCCAGGCCGCCTGTCCCGCCCAGTTGAAGGGAGCGCTGGAACATTTCGCCTCCAAGCAGGCCCTCAACATCGACGGGCTGGGTCGAAAAACCGTCGCCCAGTTGGTGGAACGTGGTTTGGTCAAGGACCTGGCGGACCTCTATGCCTTGACGAAAGAGCAGATCCTCACCCTCGAAGGCTTTGCCGACCGTTCCGCTTCGCTCCTCACGGACGCCGTCGAGAAAAGCAAACAGGCATCGCTGGAGCGATTCCTGATGGGGCTCGGCATCAGGCAAGTGGGACAGCATATCGCCCGTGTGCTGGCCAGGCGGTTCGGCACCCTGGAAGCGATCATGCAGGCCGACCGTGAGACCTTCGAGCGCGTCCATGAGATCGGGCCGGAGATCGCTTCCAGCTTGGTGTCATACTTTGGGGAAGCACGCAACCGCCTGGTGATCCAGCGCTTGCTTCAGTTGGGGCTCCGGATCGAGGCTCCGGCCGAGCAGGGCCACAGGACGGCTCGGCGGTTGGAAGGAAAGACCTTTGTCTTCACCGGCGGGCTGGAACGGTGCAGCCGGGATGAAGCCAAACGTTTGGCCGAGGTCCTGGGCGGGCGCGCCGTCTCCAGCGTCAGCAAGCGCACAGACTATGTCGTGGCGGGGAAAGACCCGGGTTCCAAGCTGGATGAGGCCAAGCGCTTGGGCGTGACGGTGCTCACCGAAGAGGAATTCCGCAAGCTGATCGAGGCGACATGACGGCTGGAGGGATCGCATGACCGGCCCGCGTAAACGCAAGGCCAAGCCGCCGGCAAAAAATCCGCCGCGCCTGCGTCGCACTCCCCTCGTGAAGACGGGCGGCGGACTTATCCGCCGCGCGGCCAAGGCCGAGGCCGACCGCATTCGCAAGCGACTGGAGACCCTCTACGCCACGATTCCGATCGGGCTGATCTACGTGACCCATAAACTCGTCGTCGAACGAGCCAGTCCGCTGATCGCCGTGATCCACGGACGCTCGGTTGAGGAGCAGATCGGACGGCGCTTACCGGACTTTCTGAGGCCAGAACGGTGGGCCAAGTTGAAACCGATCTACCAGAAGGTCCTCCAGACCGGCAGCTCACTCTTTGGCGAAGAGGAGCTCCCGGACCTCCGCGTGCCCGGCCGGACCTTGCACTTCATGTTCGTCTACTATGCCGACAAGCAGGACGATGGGACGATCAGAGGAGTCCAGGGCGTCATCCAGGACGCGACCGCCATGAAGGAGACACAGCGGGAGCAGGAACGACAGCTCAAGGAGCTCGAGGCCGAGAATCAGAAGCTGGATCAGCTGGCGATCCGCGACCCGCTGACCGGCCTGTACAACCGACGGTTTTTCGATGAGTCGCTCAACCGGGAGTGGCAGCGGTTCCAGCGAAACGGCGAGGCCTTCACGGTTACGATCATGGACGTGGACGCCTTCAAGCGCATCAACGACCAATACGGCCACGAGACGGGGGATCAGGCGCTGCAGCAGGTCGGCACGGCGCTCCGCGCGACCTTGCGGGCCAGCGACCTCGTGGCCAGGGTAGGCGGGGACGAATTTGCGGCTCTCTTGCCGGGAACGGACATCGAGCACAGCAAGCCGGTGATCGAAAAACTGCAGGAGGCCGTCACGAGGCTAACCTTAGACACGCCGGCCGGGTCGATCCCGATCTCTCTCAGCCTGGGCACTGCCGCCGTGCCCGGCCTCCCACCCGTCACCTCGGCCGCGGAGCTCCTGCGGGTCGCGGACAAACGGATGTATGAGGCCAAGCGTCTTCACTCATCCGGCTTGTCCGGACAGTCCGACTCCCGCTGAATCGGCCGGCACGCCCGCCTTTTCCCCCTTCTCCTCCTTGACGATCTGAACGCTCTTGACCGTTTTCTGATCCGCCTCCCGCACGATCAAGCGGCACTGGCCCGTCAGGATCTCTTCGCCCACTGCGGGAATCCGTCCCAACTGATCCTGGATCAGCCCGCTGACCGTGTTCGTTTCCTCGTCCAGGCTGACCTTCAGGAACTCGTTGATGCGGCGCACCTTGGTTCTCCCGTGGACCAGGATCTGGTTCTTCCCGATCCGCTTGATGAGCTCCTCGGTGATGTCGGTTTCGTCCATGATCTCCCCGACCACTTCCTCGATCAGGTCTTCCAGCGTGACCAAGCCCATGATCCCTCCGAACTCATTGACCACGATCGCCATATGGCGCTTCTCCTGCTGGAACTGCTTCATGAGGTCGTCCGCCGGCTTTCCCGCCGGCACGAACAGCGCCGGGTGTGCGATCTCCTTGAGCCGGACATCGCAATGGCCCTGGACCAACTCCATCAGAGCCTTGGTCTTGTACAGGATGCCGGTGATGTTGTCCAAGATCCCCTCATAGACCGGGATGCGGGAATATTTGGACCTGAAGAGCGGCTCCTGCGCCTCCTTCAGCGTGAGGTTCCCGTCGAGCCCGAAGACGTAGTTGCGGGGCGTCATCGCGTCCTCGGCGGTAATGTCGTTCAATTGAAAGACGTTCTTGATCATCTTGACCTCTTCGGTCTCGATGAGCCCCGCCTTGCCTCCCACATCCAGCATGATCTTCAGTTCCTCTTCGGTCACGAAGGGCACCGCCAAGCCCTTGCCGCCGGTCAGCTTGGCGATCATCGGCTCCAGCAGGAACAGGATGGGTGACAGCACCTGCTCGATCCAGTAAACCGGATAGGCCATCATGAGGACGATCGACACCGCATGTTTGGCGGCCAGCGTTTTGGGAACGATGTCCCCGAAGATCAACAGCAGAAACGTCAGGATACCGGTGGCGATCGCCACCGCCTCCGATCCGAAGAGGCGGATCGTCAGGATAGTCGCGAAGGAGGCCGCCCCGATATTGACCAGGTTATCCCCGATCATGATCGTCGAGAGCAGGCGCTGCGGGTTGGAACGGAGGTGGAGGGCCATCGACGCGCGCTTGCCTCCCGCCTCGGCCATGGCCCGCAGCCTCGTCTCGTTCACCGAGAAGAAACCGATCTCGGCGGCCGAGATGACAGCAGACAGGAAAATGAGCGTCGCCAGTACGAGAAAATCCATGGGTGTCGTTATGAGAGCCGGGTCTCAAGGAAGCCGGTCGCAGGACCGGCAACGGACAGGGAGAGCCTGAGAGGCGGAGCGACCGGGACGTAAAGGGAGGAAATGACCGGCCCGGCTCCTATGGGACCACCGTCATCCATAGGGGCATACTCTTACCATATGCATCGCTTGCGATCAACTTATCTGATAAAATGTGCAGTAAAAACAATATGATGGGGAACATATCCGAGTGCGACTCGCATCGCTTTTCGTCCCCGGCAGGGGTTTCAGGTATCGTCCCGCATGACCAGCGGCTCCACCTGAAACTGGGTCTCGAGCCGGTCCGCCACTGCCTCGGCCTGCCGCTCGGACGTGAACTGCCCGACCAATACCCGGTAGCGTCTTCCGGCCGAGAGGTCCACCATGATAACGCGCACATCCGGATATTGGGGCTTCAGCCTCCTTGCCAGAGCCTGGGCGTTGGCCTGTTCCGCAAAGGAAGCCACCTGGACCCTCAGGTACCCCAGGGCGCCGGGACGGCCCTGGTAGGCCACCACCCGCAGCTCCACCTGGTCGGTGCCGTTGCCGGTCATGGCCAGGGCCTGCGCTGCGGCCAGCGAAAGGTCGATGATCCGCCCTTTGGCGAAGGGCCCCCGATCGTTGATACGGACTGTGACCTTGCGACCGTTGCTCAAGGACCGGACTTCCGCCAGGGACCCCATCGGGAGGGTCCGGTGGGCGGCCGTGAGCTGATGCATGTCGTACTGTTCCCCGTTGGCAGTCTTGTTCCCGTGGAAGCCGGGCCCGTACCAGGAAGCAACGCCCCGTTCCACATGGCCCACTGGATAGCCGGCCGGATAGCCGGTTGGTGAGGCGCCTCGCTCGGCACGGCGACCGGCACAGCCGTCGAGTTCCCAGACAAGCAGTAACAGCGACAGCAGGAGGAGGGAGACCTGTTTCAACATCCAGCTAACAGGCTGTTGAAAAACCAGTTTGGACTCCCGAGCACACAGGACAGCAGGCGATCGCAGATGGAACCGGAAGAACCCGCAGGATGGTCAAAAAGGCCGTCCAGCAAGGCCGCAGCGAGCGAAGAGGCGAGGCGTACTCTTTGCGGTACGTTGAGCCTCTGAGCGATACGAGAACGCCGCTGGCGGACTTTTTCAACATCCTGCTAAATTTCGTCGAGCGATTGCCTCTGGAGCATAGCCAGCGCCTTCTGCTGGTCGGACACGGTCAGCACCACGATGGCGCGCTTGCCCTCGCGGGATGGGGTCAGGTAGGCGCACTTGATGTTGATCTTGGCCTGCTTGAGCAGCTCGGCCACTTCGCTGAGCGCGCCGGGCTTGTTCTCCAAGCTCAAGACCAAGGCTTCCTCCTCCTGGAACGTGACCTTCCCGGCCTTGAGCGCCGCCCGCGCCTTCTCCAGATCATTGACCAGCAGCCGGAGATGCCCATGGCCTGCGACCTCAGGGGCCAAGAAGGCCTTGATGTTCACGCCCGCGTCTCCGAGCACGGCCGCAACCTTCGCCAACGTGCCCGGTTTGCTTTCCTCTTTGATCACCAGTTGTATGGTCGCCGGCATCTCCTGTTCGCCTCCCTTCCGATTCCCCCAGCCGATCCAGTGGCTCGGTTATCCCTTATTAAACCCTGTTTCACGACCCTATGCCTTGGTTCCTGGAAAAGATCAAAATGACGAGCCAGATGACGGCAAAGAGAAACGGCGAAAACAATAGATACCATCGGGACGAGATGCCGCCGAAGGCGCGGAGAATCCAGGCAGCCTGCCCCCGCTCCGCCCTGGTCTCCAGGATCGAGAACCGCGGATCATCGGGATAGCGATCGCGCAGCTTCCGGAGCTTGACCTGCCAGGCCTCCTGAAACAGGGCGGTCCGCCCGATCGAAAAAGTCCAGATCAAATTGAAGATCACACCGGCAAGGTACATGAACCACTGGTCCGCCGTAAACCCCTCGCCGGAGACATTGATGGCCGAGACCAGCAGGCCGTTGACGACCAGCAGGACCTGGAGCTTGGTCGTCTTGATCGGATTTTCTTGCGACCAGAGGTCGAGCAGGATCTTATAGGTCTCGAAATCCCGCTCCACCTGAGCCGCCTGCTCTGTCGCGACTTCCCCCTGGACCAGCATTAATCTCCCGCTGCCCATTCTTGCGCCATGATCATAGGCTGAGGATAATACGGGCTCGTCTGTTCAACTCTTCCATGACATTCTCAGGCAAGACGCCTATTTCATGCCGGAAAGACTCATTCGCAACGGCAATCAGTTGGCCCAAGAGAAGATCACTGTCCCGATCAAGACCGCCTTCTCCTCTCCTGAGACGAAGCCTGAGAGTGCCTGGGTTGTCCACGAGCTTGGTGGTGGTGGGAATGACGATCGTGGAGGGATAGCCAGCTTCATTGACGATATCGGATTGGAGCACGACGGCAGGGCGAAGCTTGCCTGGCTTGGTTTTCACACGCGGATTGAAGTCTACGACGTACAAATGTCCGCGCCTGATTTCCATTTAGTCACCGGAAATGCCATGCGCGACTGCAGCAGGAAACAATGCGCAGTTCTCCTTTTTATCCGCTGCCCCGCAGCGGCGCACGGATTCGTGGATCTCACGACGCAACTGTTCCTCTTCAGTCTTCCTTTCCAAGGTCTTCAAGGCAGCCCTGATCAATCCTGATTTGGTCGGAATCCGGAGTACCTTGCGAAGCCTCTCAATCTGCTGTTCCTCTTTCTTTGAGACTGCTATCGCTCCCACAATGTCTCTCCTTATCACAGATATTATGTTTCTTATAATTCATCGGCCCATCAAAGTCAATGTTCCTGCTCAGCTATGCACTCTTGTAGCCATAGAGCCACCGGGCGGTCGTCCCGCCCACATTGCGAACCGAATGGGTCACCTGAGCTGGAATGAGGACTTCCTCCCCGACCTTCGGCCGGAAGGTCCTCCCCTGCATCTCCAACTCCAACTCGCCCTCCAGGATCATCAGCAATTCGTCGGTCTGGTGCACATAGTCTTCCCACACTTGCCTCGGCGGGTCAACCCAGAGCCCGCAACTGAACCCGCGGGAGTGCCAGTTCTGTTCGATCTGTGCTCTATGCATCAATAAATTAAATCGACCGCTCAGCCAGTCGCACCGCATCTTTGGCCTGCCTTAAGATTTCTGCGACATGACGTGATTGAGTACGCCGTAAGGTCATTTCTGCTAATGGCAAGATAGACTTTAACGATGCGTAGAGAGCCGGTGAGGCCTCGATTAAATACCACGTAGCATTAAGCGCCTCAGCTGCAACCTCCGCCTCCAACTCTTCTTCCTCAGTCGTTGCAGAACAAAAAAGCTCTTGATTATCTCTCTGTACCATTCCAAGCACATCGGAAACCTGTTTTTGCAGAATCGATTTGTTCATTACTGTAGACATGGCGCCGCCAAATCATACCAACCAGCTATGTATCCAGGCTGTAATGTCCACGCCCTGTAAACTTCAAAACACCAAGGTCCCGGAGAACCTGAAGCTGTTGACGTATTTTGTGTCTGATATAGCGATTGTGCGGATAGATTCTTGCGAGCTCAGGCGCGAACAAGTACGCCTCGGAAAGAGAAAACTCCTTCCTTCCAATCTTCCGAACAATCTTGAGGACGTTCAGAGTCCATCCACGAAGGTGGGCATCAAGACGTTCGAGCGGACGCATACGTTCGAATTGCTTCCGCACGTCCGACGCTCTCGTCTCAAGCCCATTACTAACTAGCCAGAGTTTTCCGTCAGAAGGAATCTCGCCCAAAAGTATATTACAGCCCACCCACCCTGCGCGTCGTGCATGCTCGCTCAGCGGCTTCCGCTTTTGAATTATTGATTCTGTGAAGAAAAAACGTGGAACGAACAGGAGGTTTTGCACATACCAAGTCGGCGAGTAGTGCAACAGGAAAAGGCTTGGCCTAACGCGCCACGAATCGCAGATACCATGGATTCATAACCAGCATCGACCACCTTTTTTTGATTCCAACTACGGCCACTCTTCAATTGGAATAACTCATCACACTTCGGGCACTTAAAATCAATCGCACGTGTATTAGGCGGTTCTCGGGTAATCCGGTTTGAGTCACATGCGGGACAATATAAATTCACCGCGGCCCACTGTTCAGTCACAACACGTGCAACCTGTGAGCTACTTTTATAGTTCGCAGCGGACGCTAAAGATAATTCTAAATGCATCGAGCGGAGATTCTACCACCTTAATGGCCCGATGGACCGAGAAGAAACCTTACCAAGAATTGGGGTGAACTTAGTTAAGGATTACCGGACAGACTGACGCGAGCAGCGTGGGTTGCTTCCGTTATTTCATGCCGCGCCGGAACCCGCGCCGCGGCGCTTCCCGTTTTCTGGTCGGGCAACCAGGACAACGAGGGCGCGGGCGCGCTTCCTTGGAATGGCGGCGAAAGAGGCCGGCCAAATGAAGCCCGAACGGGCCGCACCAGGCGACGCCAAAACGTCCAGCCCCGCCGCACCATCTCCTTCTTCGCCTACGAAAGCTGGAACGTCTCATTCACGAAGGCATACTCATAGATGCCATTGGGACGAATTCCGGCTCTCATCGCCACCGACTGCGCGACCGTCCGGCAGCCCTTGGGGACAAAAAGGTAGAAGGGAGCGCCCCGGGCTGCATGGTCCTGCAGCCGCTCGCGGATCAGCGGCCGTGCCAGCGATTCCTCGGTCTCCACCTCCGCGATCCACTCGACCCGGTTGCCGGCCGGGCTGTACTGCCACCCGATGATATCGGGATCATGCGGCCCGGCCGCCCAGCCATGCTTTTCGACGCTGGGCTTGATCGTCACCTTGCACTGAAAGGACCGGGCCCAACGCTGGGCCACGAGGCTGACAACATGGTCGTGCAGCGAGACGCCCCTTGCCCGCGTATCATGCCCGGCATCAGACCTTGCCCCGGTCTCGGCTTCGCGCGCAAACGCGCTCATCTTCTGTTCACCCCTTCTCAGCTACCCATCAAGCCGCTTGCCCCGCCGGCGATCCGCCGGACGCCGACGCAGCCGCGCCGGCCTCCAGCACGGCCTGCACGGCGTTCAGCAGGCTGCCGGGCAGGAACGGCTTCTGGATATAGGCGGCCCCCAGGGTCTCAATGCCGTGCCGTAGCAGCGCATCGTCCGCATAGCCGGACATGAGGAGTACTTTCGTCTCCCCGCGAGCGGCGCTCACCAGCTCGGCGAGCCGACAGCCGTTCATGCCCGGCATCTGCACATCCGTGAGCAACAGGTGGATCGGCCCCTGATGCCGCTCGCACCGGTGCAAGGCCTCGGCGGCATCAGCCGCTTCCAAAACGCAGTGCCCCTTCAACTCGAGAATCTCCCGCACCACCTCCCGCACCTTGCGTTCGTCTTCCACCAGCAGAATCGTCGCCAATGCCTCGGCCTGGGAGCCCGCACACAGCGTGGCTGTCTCTTCATCCTGTCCGATCGTATTGGAATCGTTCCGGTGCATGGATCCACCTTTGTATTTTTCATTGCCCGTCGTCCGCTCGCTCACGAGCAGCCGCTGGTCGCGCCGCAGTTCATGCACTTGAGACAGGTGCCGTTGCGCACCAGCATGAACTCCTTGCAGTTCTGGCAGGGATCCCCTTCGTACCCCTTGAGCCGCGCTAGCTCGACCGTCGTATAGGTCAACGTCTCCCGCTTGAGCTCCACCTTGTGCGCGACGGTTCCACTGCCGCCGTTGCCGCCCTGGCTGTGTCCGTTTCCTCCACTGATTCCGCTCCCCCGCCGCGCCGGGAACAGATCCGTGCTGATCGCCTGAGAGGCCAGCGCCTGCGGATCGGCCGGCTCCCCGCCCACGCACTCCGGGTCCTGATCGTCCTTTTTGACCGAGTCCATCCGCAGGTCATCGTCCACCACCTGCGCCAGGTCGTGGCGGCCCAAGTACGTGATGGCCAACTCCCGGAAGATGTAGTCGATGATCGAGGTGGACATCTTGATGCGATCGTTGAGCTTCACCGGCCCGTTCGGCTCGAACCGCGTAAAGACGAAGGCCTCGACGAATTCTTCCAGCGGCACGCCGTGCTGGAGCCCCAGCGAGATGGCGATCGCGAAGCAGTTCATCAGGCTCCGGAAGGCCGCCCCCTCCTTGTGCATGTCCAGGAAGATTTCCCCCAGCGTCCCGTCCGAGTACTCGCCGGTCCGGAGGTATATCTTGTGGCCGCCCACGATCGCCTTCTGCGTGTAGCCGGCGCGCCGCTCCGGCATCCGCCGCCGCTTGGCCAGGTACCGCACCAGCACCCGCTCCGTGACCCGCTCGGCCATCGCCAGCACGTCCCTGCTCTCGACCACCTCCCCGGAATCGGTGGAGGCATTGAGGGGCTGGCTGAGCTTCGATCCATCCCGGTAGAGGGCCACCGCCTTGAGCATGGAATGCCAAGCCAGCAGGTAGGAGGCCTTCACGTCCTCGAGCGTCGCGTCGGCCGGCATGTTGATGGTCTTGCTGATCGCGCCGCTGATGAAGGGCTGGGCCGTCGCCATCATCCGGATGTGGGCTTCCACCGGGATGAACCGCTGGCCAGTCCGGCCGCAGCGGTTGGCGCAGTCAAAGACCGGCAGGTGCTCGGTCAGCAGATGCGGCGCGCCTTCGATCGTCATGGTGCCGCAGCAGTAATCGTTCGCCACGACGATCTGCTCCTGGGCGAAGCCCAGCGCCTTGAGCATGTTGAAGGCGGGATCGTTCAACTGGGCGTCGGTGAACCCCAGTTTCTCCCGGCAGAAGTCCTCGCCGAGGGTCCACTTGTTGAACGCGAACTGGATCTCGAAGGCCTGGCCCAGCCCCGCCTCCAGCCGGTCCAACGCCGCTCCGTCGAAGCCCTTGGCCTGCAGCGCCTCGTGGTTGATGAAGGGCGCGCCCTTGAGCGTCCGCCGGCCTGAGCAGTAGGTCACGATGTCCTGGATCTGCGCCTCCGTGTAGCCGAGCGTCGCCAGGGACGGCGGGATGCTCTGGTTGATGATTTTGAAATAGCCGCCGCCCGCCAGCTTCTTGAATTTGACGAGGGCGAAGTCCGGCTCGATCCCGGTCGTGTCGCAGTCCATGACCAGGCCGATCGTGCCCGTCGGCGCGATGCAGGTGGTCTGGGCGTTGCGGAACCCGTAGGCCGTGCCCAACTCAAGCGCCAGGTCCCAGGCCCGCCTGGCCGCCAACAGGAGGTCCGGCGGGCAGTGCTCCGCCTGAATGCCCACCGGCTTGATGCCCAACCCTTCGTACTCGTCCGCCGGCGCATGATAGGCGGCGCGGCGGTGGTTGCGGATGACGCGGAGCATGGGCTCGCGGTTCCGCGCATAGCCCTCGAAGGGTCCCAATTCGGCCGCCATCTCCGCCGAGGCGGCATAGGACTCCCCGGTCAGGATCGCCGTCAGCGCGCCGCAAATGGCCAGGGCCCTCGGCGAGTCATAGGGGATGCCCAGCCTCATGAGGACCGTCCCCAGGTTGGCGTAGCCCAGGCCCAGGGTCCGGAAGACGAAACTTTTCTGCGCGATGGCCTTGCTCGGGAAGGAGGCCATCAGGACGCTGATCTCCAGCACGATGGTCCAGAGCCGCACCGCGTGGCGGAAGTCCTCCAGGGCGAACCGCCCGTCCTCGTCGTAGAACTCGCCCAGGTTGAGGGATGCCAAGTTGCAATTGTGAACGATGAGTCCTTCCACGATGAGCGAATGCGTCACCGGCTCGGAGACATCGTAGACGTCCTCGATTCCCTCCTTGAGGATATCGACGACCCGCGCCCGACGGCCTTCGTTGATATTCCCTTCCCAGGTCTGCTCGGCCACGCTCATCGCCTCCTTCGCCTTGCGCGGCGAAAGCGGGAAGCCAATGAGATGGCAAAACTTATAGGCCTGGTAGCCGTAGATGCGGAGCTGACCCTGCGCGTTCTTGCGGCTGGCCGGATGGTACCACCCGATGTAGGAACGAATGCCGAAGTCCGCGAGCAGGACCTGGACATCCCGCAGCAATTCCCTGGAACTTGAGGCAAGATGGACTGAGAGCAAGGAGGTCTTGCCCGATTCCTCACTGCTCACGCAACCGTCGGCGCTGAACAGCGCGCCGATGAACGCCGCCTGTGCCACCTTAGGAGCCGTCAACATCGTAGCCGGTACGCGCTTGTCGATCGCGGTCGCAGGCTTCATGCCGAGAGCCAGAAGTCGGTCGAACACGGCCTTCGCGGTCGTGCCAATCTGAGTCACACCGTTCGGCTGTTCGTGTAGGTTGATCCCCCGCTCCGAGCCAGTCAAATCCCGGTGAAGGCCCCTGAAGTATGTAGACAGCCGTTCGCGCGCGTACACGTCCTCCGGCCCGAACACCAAGTGAGCACCAGACTCGTGAGTGAATACACCGTCGCCGACGAGCCATCCAAGAAAGAGCGCCTCGTCACGCCGAGCTTCGTCACAAGCGCTGAAGTCCAGCGGTGCAGACTCGCGTTGCATTTCGATGGCATCTTCGTTGATGACCAGCTTTCGGACTTCCTTCCACCCCTGTTCGGTCAAGACTTTGTGGTCGTCGGTGAGGCGCAATTCCTGCCCCGTGGAAAGCTTAATGCGGTACACTTGCTTTTGACCCGTCTTTACGACGACGGCAGGGCGGTATGCCAGTTGTCTATGGTCTGCTGCTTCTGATGCAAGCTCCGTCTTGATAGAGATCGCCTCACCAGCTTGCTGCAGGCGGTAGAGCTCCGCAACGGGGACAAGTCCCTCGCGAGTGGCTACTCGCATGTCTGCCGCCAGACAGGCGGTATCGTCCAGGAACATGTATTCCGAGCAGGGATTCGAGGCGTTGATCCGGCCGTCTTCCGGGCACGTGTGCCATTCGTTGATCGTCGTGTCGTACTGCGTGCCGGGATCGGCGCAGATCCAGGCGGCCCAGGCGATCCGATCCCACAGCTCGCGGGCCTTGACCGTCTTGACGACCTTGCCGTCCGTCCGGCGTTTCAGCGGCCAGTCCCCGTCCTTCTCCAGGATCTCGAAGAACTCGTTGGGGACCCGCACGCTGTTGTTGGAGTTCTGCCCCGAGACAGTCTGGTAGGCCTTGCCGTCCCAGTTGGTGTCGTATTCGTGGAAGACGAAGTGGGTGAAGCCCTCCTGGGCGTAGGTGAACATCCGTTGGATATAGGCTTCCGACACCGAGGCCAGGCGGGCTTCCCGAATCGCCCTCTTGAGGGTCGGGTTTTTCTCCTGATCCGTTTCCACCCTGGTCTGGCCGTCGGCGGCCGACACGTGGCAGGCCTTCAGGACCACGTTGAGCCGCTGTGCGCAGACCTTGGAACCGGTCACCATCGCGGCTACCTTCTGCTCCTCGACCACCTTCCACTCGATGAACTCCTCCACGTCCGGATGGTCCAGGTCCAGGCAGACCATCTTGGCCGCTCGTCTGGTGGTCCCCCCGGACTTGATGGCGCCGGCGGCCCGATCGCCGATCTTCAGAAAGGACATCAGGCCGGAGGACTTCCCGCCGCCGGAGAGGGGCTCGTTGTCGCCGCGCAGCTTGGAAAAGTTCGTGCCGGTGCCGGACCCGTACTTGAAGAGCCGCGCCTCCCTGGTCCAGAGGTCCATGATCCCCCCCTCGTTGACCAGGTCGTCATCGACCGATTGGATAAAGCAGTTGTGCACGATCACGTTGTTGGAGAGGTACTGACCGCTCCCGGTCTGAATATCGTAGACCGGCTGGACACCCAAGGCTTCGATCCTGAGGATGACCTCTTCCCGCAGTGCAGGGAGCCGCTTGCCGGGGAAATGAGAGGAGCAGGCATCCGCAAGCTTTCGCTGCTTGTCTTCGGAAACAAACCCAACCAAGTCTCTGAAGCGAGCGCGTGAGCCCGCGTACCCGATGGAGACAAAGTAGGGAACCCGCCGGTTTTCTCGATTTTCCACCCCACGCTGGACCCGAGCGTAGATGCCAAGATTCAGCAACAGGGCCTGGACTCCGAGCGCCAGGGGCTGCGAGACAGTGGTCAGCACCACATCGGCTGTGCGCGAGGAGCGAGAACGCAGCCGCACCGTACCGTCGGCCTGGAACAGGGCAGCCAGGTAGGCAGCTTGCGCCTGGAGTCCTGCGGTGAGAATCGGCGCCGGTACCGTGATATCCTCGCCTCCACGCAACAGCCCATATTTCTCGACAAACGGGCGGAGCCCTTCCCCGTAGAGGCGAATCCGTTTGATGTCCAAGCCTGGTGCCTGCGTCTCCACCGAGCGGACATGGTAGTGCGTCCCTGCAAAGACCCGATGTACCCGATCCATGACGAAGTTGAACTCATCCTTGTCAATCGTCATGAATTCGACCGTCGGGCTTCGATTCGTGCTCTGCTCTTCGTCAGTGGAAGGGGGCCCCGAAGACGCCCCTCCCACACCCACTTGCCCCACGAACCCGTCTCCCTGGAGCCATCCGGCTAGAGCCCCCTCCCATACTTCCCGTTCGTCCGACGGCTTCGACACAAACGTGCCGGTGGAGAGCTGAAGACGCATGCCCGGCATGAGTTCATCCACGCAACGCCACGTGCCGCGCGTACGTCTTTCGCCCAAGGCACACACGAGATGGTCGCCCGTGGCTTCGACGCAGGCTCCGTTCTTGAGCAGAATTCGGAAGACCGGCTTTGCTCCGTTCGATTTGACCGCCACCACTGTGGTTGTTCCCGCGCCTTTTCCAGTCCCGTCATAGACCTCCAGGCCGATCAATCCTTTCGTCACGATGTCCCCGATCGGCATCGGCCCCTGGGGGGTAGAGACCAACGCATGATACGGTTGACAGGCATGTGGTTGCGGGTGCTCGAAGGCGTTGGTAGCCTTAACCATCTTATGGGTCTTGGGATCGACGTAGTAGTGCCCTTGAGAGGGGCCGGAGAGGCCGTAGGCATAGTGGAGCCCGGTGTTGAACCACTGGGGCGAGTTGGGGGCCGCCATCTGGCCGGCCAGCATGTAGCACAGCTCGTCGTAGAAGGCCGCGGCATCCTCTTCCTTGTTGAAGTAGCCGTGGCTCTTGCCCCATGCAGTCCAGCAGCCGGCCAACCGGTGGAAGACCTGGCGCGCGTCGCGCTCGCCGCCCAGTACCGGTTTTCCATCGGGTCCGAGCAGGGGCTTCCCATCCGGCCCGACCTGCGGAACGCCCGCCTTACGGAAATATTTCTGAGCCAGGATGTCGACGGCCAGTTGGGTCCATCGTTCCGGGGCGTCGATGTTGTCGAGCTTGAAGACCGTCGAGCCGTCGGGGTTCCTGATTTCAGAGGAACGCTTCACGAACTTCAGGTCTTCGTAGGGGCTGCGCCCCTTCCGTGTGAAACGACGTTCAATCCTCACAATTCCTCCCTCCTGCTAGTTAACCGAAAGCTGGTGGCCGGGCCTGTCGGCCCACGCGCGATAAAGACTGAAAACAAAAAGGCGCCGCTCTTTCATAAGTTGCGGCGCCGCTTATTCTTGAATCAGGCCTGGGATAACCGGTATGAATTGGAAGCCCGGCTGGCTCTCGGTCAGGTTGTGAGGTTCAGATCGTTTCATCTGAATACCCCCCTCATTGCCTCAACTGGCTAAAAAACCAATAAATTCGGAGAGCCAGTAGCCGGTGGAGCCGCAATATATGGCGAATAAACCCGCTTGTCAATAGAAAAATACACAATATGTTGTGGCCACCTGTGGACAACGGAAAAAGAAGCTGGGGATAGCTTTTTGAGCTTTACAGAGAGGGAAACGGCCCGAGAAGAAGCAGGTTATCCACAGCCTGGGGAGGGAAAATTCAGGGAGTCTGGAAGCTGAAGGGAGATGCGAGCCTTCCCATTTTTTCTTTCAACGCATCCATGCCGTCGACCGGAATGAATCGATTCACGACGCCCACGACCAGGACTCTTGTTCCCATGACCCTGGTCTCGAACAAGCTAAAGAGTCCATAGTTGTGTCGCAGGGTGTTGGGCCTGATGACCGCCTCCACCACCTGCTTGCCTTGCGACTTGAAAAGCTGCCTGATCAGACCCCCCGCCTGCGTTGATCCATCCACCCGCTCGACCGCCTGGGCCATGAGGTCTCCAATGAAGGCTTGATAGTCGTCGGTCGTGGGGTTCGTGGCGGCCAACCAGACCCCCATGGCCAAGACCAGAACAAGGATGACGAGGACCCGATTGCTCATCCTGCGATCTCTCCAAATGCCGTTTGCCTGAAGATTTTGCACATCATGGTCCGTGAGTGAGCGCTCGTCAAGGGGTCTCGGTTTGACAATTCACCGGGCGTCGCCTATCTTTCCACAACCGATCCGGGCAGCAAGAGACCACGTACTTTCACCGTCCAGGGAAAGAGACGAAGGGGGTTCATATGTATGTCTGGAGCAAAAAGCTCGCAGTCGGCCTGCTGGCAACCTTTGCGATATTGATGATCTGGTTTCTAGTTAAAGGCCCGGAGGCAGGCACGAGCAGCTTGAAGATTCACACGACCCGCTGGATCACCTTGAACTATATCGGCCTAGTCATGTGGGTCTTCGTCTGGATGATCGATCAAGCGAGGGTGCGCGGCAAAAATGTCTGGCTCTGGCTCCCACCGTTCCTCTTCGCCCCCTTGCCGACCCTGATGGCCTTCGTCCTCTTCCTCCAGCGAAGAATGAAAGCCTGATTGATCGGTCAGCCGATCACCCCGGCGTCCCTTGCTTGCCGAGCTCCTCCCGTAGATACCACAGGAGCCAGAGGCCCGGCAGCGCAGCAAGGAAAGTGATGAAAAAGAACGGGACCCAGCCGACCGTTTCCACGAGATAGCCGGATGGAGGTCCCACAAAAACCCGTCCCAGCGAAGCCAAGGCGGAGAGCAGGGCGAACTGGGTGGCGGTATAGCGATGGTCGCAGAGAGACATCATGAGCGCCACGAAGGCGGCTGTGCCCATGCCCCCGGCCAGGTTTTCGATGGCCACGGCTGAGACCATCAGCGGATAGCTCTTCCCTGTCCAAGCCAACAGCATAAAGGACAGGTTGGAGAAGGCCTGCAACAGCCCAAAGAAGAGCAGGGATCGAAAAAGTCCCAGCCCGACCATCCAGGCTCCGCCAGCCAGGGCACCGATGATCGTGGCGACGAGCCCCATCCCCTTGTTCACCACCCCTACTTCACCGGGAGAAAATCCCATGCCTCTGATCAGAAAGGCCGTGGTCAGGGTGCCGGCAAAGGCATCGCCCAGCTTGTAGAGGACAACAAGCAACAGGAGTCCCGCTGCCGGTTGGCGGGAGAAGAATTCCCGGATGGGGCCCCAGACTGCCTCGTTCAGGCTCCGAGGGACTGCAACCTGCTCCGTCGGCTCCGGACTGAGCAGGGTCGTTCCTACGCCGATCAGCATCAAACAAGCCATGAGCCCATAGGTCGTCTGCCACCCGAGGTATTCCGAGAGGATGAGGGCTGCCGCGCCGGACACCAGCATGGCGATCCGGTAGCCGGTCACGGAGACGGCCGCTCCGAATCCGCGCTCTTTTGGATGCAACACGTCCGTACGGTAGGCATCGAACACGATGTCCTGGGAAGCGGAAACAAAGGCTACAGCGAGGGCCAACAAACCAAGTACCCAGAGCATGGCCCCAGTCCCGCCCCCTGGCCCGGTCGCGGCCATGGCGGCAAGGCCCGCCATCAGTCCGATCTGGGTGGCGATCATCCAGCCTCGGCGGCGCCCCAACCAGGGTGGTACAAAGCGGTCCATGAGGGGCGACCAGATAAACTTCACCGTATAGGGAAGCCCGGCGAGGGTGAAGAACCCGATCGTCCGCAAGTCCACGCCAGCCACGGTCAACCAGGCCTGGAGGGTACCGGAAGTCAGAGCCAGCGGCAGGCCGGAGGCAAATCCCAAGGGCAGCATGACCCCGATGCGGCGGCTGCTGAGGCTCTCCAGATAGGACGGCAGCTTCACCGGGCCTCAGAAAAGAGAACGAACAGGCTAGTGAAACAGACCGGCGTCGGAATCAGTCCAGGACCCAAGGAGGCAGAGGAAGAGCAAGGCTGGCAGAAGAATCGGCAGATGGAAAGCAGTCTTTGGCTCAGCAAGGCTGGCCGTTAAAGACACAGGGCTTGTAGCGGGTCCGGTCGAAGTCGATGTCTTCCTGGTAGACCTGCTCGTTTCCGTTCACTCCGTCCCGCTCCGGGTCATTCCACATGGTGTGGTTCCACCAGTAAAAAAGAGGATAGGGTTCCGTGTAATAGACCGGGTTCCCGTAGTGGCTCCTTGCGCTCTCCTCCACCATGCGACCCGTGACATAATCCACCTCGCCGTTGCCTTTGAGGGAGTAGAGAAACAGGAACATTCGGGCCTCATGGTCGTAGAGCTCATCCACTCGGAGATTTTCATCCGGTTCGACGGGAAGGCTCTCCTTGGCCCAGGCAACCTGGGGAAGAAGAACGCACCAGACCACGGTAAGCTGCAACCACGCTCCCAGTCCTTTCGTCATTGCGCCCCCCAAGACAACCAGAGAGCCCCCGGCCAGGCAGGCGAGGAAATCTTAATTGACACGGCACGACCTGTCAACTCACCTCCTCTCCTCTCTTATAAACAAACGGCGAGGGAAAACTGCGGCGGCTCGCGTACACTTGCTGCCATTCCTCGCCTCTCCTATAATAACGCCCCATGAGATTCGACCAGACTCGTGATCGTCCCAGAGCCTCGCTTCACACGATCGGCTGCAGGCTCAATCAGGCCGAGACCGCTCTTCTGGCAGACCGGTTGAAAGAGGACGGCTACGAACTGGTCGGACCGGGACAGCCGACCGACCTTCTGGTGCTCAACACCTGCTCCGTCACGGAGAACGCGGAAGCGGACTGCCGTCACCTCGTGAGAAGAACGTTGCAGCGTTCGCCCCATGCCTTCGTGGCCGTGACCGGTTGCTACGCCCAAACCGGGTCCGAGGCGCTGCGACAGGTGCCGGGCATCGACCTGATCGTGGGAACGCAGTTCAAGATGCAGTTGCCGGACTACCTGCCCCAGCCGACCTCGTTACGCAAGCAGCCGGCTCCCCAACTCCTGCACACGAGAAAGATCGATCGCCATGATTTCGTCCTGAGCGGAGCCGGCGACTATGAGACCCAGCGGGCCAACCTCAAGATCCAGGACGGCTGCAACTTCATGTGTTCCTTCTGTCTCATCCCCTTCGCCAGAGGACACGAGCGCAGCCGCCGGTTGGATGACGTGCTCCGCGAAGCGGAGTCCTTGGTCGAGCGGGGTCACCGGGAACTGGTCCTCACCGGCGTGAACCTCGGCCAATACGCCTGCGGCGAGCATGCCTTGTTGGACCTCATCAAGAAACTGGAGCAGGTTCAGGGTTTGGCGCGCATCCGTATCTCTTCGATCGAGCCGACTACCATTCCGGACGAACTGCTGGACTATATGGCCGGCTCCCAGAAGCTCTGCCGGCATCTGCACGTCCCGCTCCAGAGCGGAGACGACGGCATCCTGAGCGCCATGAACCGACGGTACGGGGTGCGGGACTATACCAAGCTGATCGAAAAGGCGGTCCGTCTCATGCCTGACATCGGGCTCGGCACGGACATTATGGTAGGGTTCCCCGGCGAAGGAGAGAGGGAATTTGCCAACACGAAATCGATCCTGACGGATCTCCCCTTCGCCTACTGCCACGTCTTTAGTTTTTCCAAAAGGCCCGGCACAGCCGCGTCCCGCATGACCAATACGGTCCCGGCGGCGATCGTGAAGGAGCGCAGCCGCAGGTTGGCTGACCTTTCGCGCGCCAAACGCCTGGCCTTTTACCAGCACCAGGTCGGCCGAACCGTACGGGTTCTCTTCGAAACCAAGGACGCAGACGGACGCTGGACCGGCTTGACCGGAAACTATATCCGCACCGGGCTTGTCGCGGCTCGGGACTTGACGAACCGGCTTGAGAACGTCCTGGTCACGGGCGTGATGGACGGGCTGGCGGTAGGACAGTTACAGTTGTGAGTTTTCAGTTGTTAAGTTCTCAACTCAAAATTCAACACTAAAAACTCAGCACGATGCCACCCTACAAGGTTCACATCGAGACCTTCGGCTGCCAGATGAACGAGTACGACACGGAACTGGTCCGCTCGCTCCTCAAGGCCGAAGGCTTTGCCTTCACCGAGGACCGCGAACGGGCCGACGTGGTCCTGATGAACACCTGCGCGATCCGGGAGCACGCCCACAACCGGGTCTATGGGCATCTGGCGGACCTCAAGGCGATCAAACGGCAGCGCAACCTCGTGATCGGCGTCCTGGGCTGCATGGCCCAAAACCTCAAGCAGGATTTGGTTGAGAACGAGTCGATCGTGGACGTGCTGGTGGGACCGGATTCCTACCGCCGCTTGCCCGGCCTGCTCGCAGAAGCCATTCTGGCTCAGGAGGAGGGGTTGGATCACAGGGGAATCGCCGTGGACCTCTCCGAGTACGAGACCTATCAGGACATCCTGCCGGAGCAAACCGAGGGGATCAACGCCTGGATCGCCGTCATGCGCGGCTGCAACAACTTCTGTAGTTTCTGCGTCGTGCCCTACACGCGAGGGCGCGAGCGGTCACGGGACCCGCTCGGCATCATCCGGGAAGCCGAGCAGCTTCTTGCCAACGGCCACAAGCAGATCACACTGCTGGGACAGAACGTGAACTCCTATCAATATGGCGACTGGGACTTTGCACGGCTCATCACCGCCGTAGCCGACCTATCCGGCATCGAGCGGGTACGGTTCACGTCTCCCCATCCCAAGGACTTCCCTCCGGCTCTGCTCGACGCGGTGGCCGGCCATCTGAAAATTTGCAAACACATCCACCTGCCGCTTCAATCGGCCAACGACCGCATTTTATCGATGATGAACCGTACCTATAACCGCAAGGAGTATCTGCACCTGGTGGAGGAGATTCGCCGGCGCCACAACGACATCGCCCTGACCACCGACATCATCTGCGGATTCCCAAGCGAGACCGAGGAGGAGTTCCAGGACACCTACCGGACGGTCCAGGAGGTGGGCTACCATGCGGCCTTCATCTTCAAGTACTCGGAGCGCAAGAACACGATCGCCGCGCGCAAGCATCCGGACGACGTGCCGGAGGCAGTGAAATCAGACCGGGTCACCCGTCTTGTGGAGCTCCAGAAGTCCATCTCGCTCAAGAAGAACGAGGCCATGATCGGCCGGACCGTCGAGGTCCTGGTGGAAGGAGACGCGAAGAAATCCTCGGCCCAGTGGATGGGAAAATCCGACGGTAACCTGACGGTGGTCTGGGAAAAGGACCAGGCACCGGTCAGCCCCGGCGGTCTCGTCTCGATCCGGGTCTCGCGCGCCTCGGCGACCACCCTGTTCGGCACGCCCCTGTCCCCCTGTTAGCCCGCATTATTCATGAACGCTTCTGCTGCAATTATAGTTCCGCTGCTGGGCACCCATTGCTCCAAGATTGCAATGGGTCCCGGCTTGGCCGCGAGTTTCCAGCGGCCACGCGGGCGGGCTCGCCGTTCGGTCGGTCAACATACTGTTTCAAGTATGTCTCCCTCCCTCGCGGCTCCACGCGCCCGTCTCGCGACGCGGCCCCGCAATTTCGCGACGAACCGTCATGAATAATGCGGGCTAGACCCTCCCAGTGTCTCCCCCTATTCGCCTGCTGATTATCCTGGCCATCGTCATCCCCGTGGGATTCGGTACCTTGTTGTATGAGGGCCCGGGGGCAGACTGGGCAGAAGGCTACGGAGGCGCTCTCTGCTATGAGGTCTTTTGGGTCCTGGCACTGAAAGCCTGCCTGCCGCGCGCCTCGGTCATGACGCTGGCTGGGGCGGTGTTTCTCGCAACAAGCGCAATGGAGTTCTTGCAACTGAGTCGCCACCCCTGGCTGGAGTGGCTCCGCTCCTTCTACCTGGGCCGCGTCCTCTTCGGGGCCGTCTTCGATCCGTTGGACTTCCTGTACTATGCGATCGGCTCGGCTGTCGCCGTTGTCCTGTACCGCACCGTTATAGGCCAGGACAAAATCCGCCCGTAATTGTCCAACTTTGTTCGGTCTCTCCTCTGACGCAGCCCGATCCATCCCGCGCAAAGACCACTAACCCCTGAATATTCCTAACCGCTTGGAATAGTCCAGACCGGCAAGCGATCACCGGTTCAGCGGCACTGACCTTGCTTAACAGGGAATCGATATCTATGGCTGGAGTGACTCGATGAGCCTGGAAAAGATCATCTCCCTTGCGGTGGCCGGCTGGCTTGTGCTCGGCCTCGTCCTGATGGGACTGGACATCTGGTAGAGCAAGTCAGTACCTCCGCAAAGCAGGAACCGAAAGTTGCCATAGCTCCCCCCTGACCGCCATCCACAGCCTATCGAGCACCATCGTCAGATCCGGCGCTGACCTTGCGACCAGCTTGACGGCCAGGCCCGGCGCGGCCGGCTCGGAGACGCCGCCCACGACCGCAGGCTCCACGCTCTTCAACGCCTCTGCGAGGCGCTCGCGCGCCTGCGTCCAGGTGGCAGCTTCGACGGAATCGCCGATGACGAACAGCGAAGCGACATAGTCCCACGGTTCGGCCAGCCCCACCCCATCCTGCGACGGAGCGACGTGATAACGCTCGAGCACGGAGCGCCCGTCCGCCGTGGAAATGGCGATCTCGTTCTCAAGGCTCGTGAACGCCCAGCGCTCTCCCCGCGCCACCCGCCCGGACGCGATCGCATCCCACAGCAACACCGTGGCGCCGGGCGCCAGTTGCACGTGAATCGACTGGTGGAAGCGCGCACCGCGGAAGGGAATCGTCGGCTCCGGCACCCATTCGAGGATCGCGCCGGGGCCGAGGGTGATCTCAACGGTTTGCACCGATTCCTTGCCGAGCGAGCGGTACACGCGGTTCGCCGAGGGGGTGGAGACCAGCGCGCTCGTCCCCTCGCGCAGTGCCATGCGGATGGACAGACGGTCTCCTCCGACCAGGCCGGCTGAGGGATTGACTAGCAGCGTGTGCGCCTGCCCCGTGTCATCGAGATAGATGGTCGGAAGAAAATGCCAGGGCGAGGTGGCGTGAGATTTGGTGACGATCGTCCTGCCGTCCCTCAGGCCATATTCAAGACGCAGGTTGCCGACCCGCCCGACGGATGAGGGCTGAAAAACGTTGGAGGTTGGAGGTTTGAGGCTCGACTTGGATCGATGACGGGCTTTGAACTTCGAACTTCCCACAGCGAGCATGCCGAATCAGCCGTTCAACCTAAACCTTAGCCCTGGCCTTTTTCACAACCACTCGTTCCACCCATTCGACCAGGCGATCCACTCCCTCGCCGGTCAGGAGATTCGTAAACACATAGGGCCGGTCGCCGCGCATCTTCCTGCTGTCCCGGTCCATCACGGAGAGGTCGGCGCGGACGTAGGGGGCAAGGTCCATCTTGTTGATGACGAGGTAGTCCGAGCGCGTGATGCCGGGCCCGCCCTTCCTGGGAATCTTGTCGCCCTCGGCGACGTCGATCACGTAGATCACATGGTCGACCAGTTCCGGGCTGAACGTCGCGGCCAGGTTGTCCCCTCCGCTCTCGAGAAAGATCAGTTCGATGTCCGGATGGCGGCGGAGCAGATCGTCGATGGCCTCCTGGTTGTGCGAGGCGTCCTCGCGGATTGCCGTGTGCGGGCAGCCGCCGGTTTCCACGCCCAGGATCCGGTCCGGTGGAAGGGCTCCGCGCTTGGTCAGGATTTCCGCGTCGATCTTGGTGAAGATGTCGTTCGTGACCGCCGCGAGACTGTAGCGGTCGCGCAACCGCTGGCACAGAGCCTCCACCAGCGCTGTCTTGCCCGATCCCACCGGCCCTCCGACGCCGATGACGGGAATCCCCTTCGCCCGCGCCTGCGTCGGCTTCCCCTCGCCATGCTGATGCTGATGATTGCGCTCGTGCATTGCGACTCCCTACGACCGGAACAGCCGCCACTCCAACTGGCCGTGCTTCATGCCATAGATGTCCTGGACCGGCGACCAGGACGACAAGGGAGCGCGCGGCTTCGCATCGCGGCTGATGCGATAGATCAACGGCAGCCATCCGTCAAGCAGGCGCTGGCCTTCGCGTTGTCCGAGGGGCAGCAGGCGCATGGCCGCCGACACAAGCCCCGCCGCCGTTTGGTAGAGATAGGCGGCGACCGCTTCCTCAGCCTTCCAGCCGCAGGCGCCCAGCGTCACACCCAGGCTGACGGCGAGATGGCCGGGCGTCTCTTCGCGCTCCATCGCGGACCGATAGGCTTTCAGGACGGGCTTGCCCTCCAGTTGCTCCGCCGCGATTTTGATGACCTGACGGCCCATCTGGCGACTGGCCAGGCGACCGTCGCGGCCCAGTTTCATGCTGTCCAGCTCGTGGTCCACGTCGATGGCCGTGGCCGGTTTGCCGGTCGCGCCGGCCCGGCTCGCCACCCAGGCCGCGACTGCCTCGCGCCGGCCCATGCCTCCGCACAGCAGGTCTTCGACGTAGCCGGCCAGCTCGTCCGAATTCCTGACCGCTCCCCCCTGCACCGCTGCTTCCAATCCCGACGAGTAGGCATACCCTCCCGCCGGGAAAAAACTATCCACGAAACGAAACCCCTGTAACAGCGAAACGGTGTTCATCACGCTAGAAAAGAAAATATCTCTGTGCCATCGGGAGGACTGCAGCTGGTTCGCACGTCAGCCGCACCCCGTCCGCCGTCACCACATAGGTCTCCGGGTCGACCTCGATCTTGGGCAGCGCATCGTTCAGCTTGAGATCCCGCTTGCCGATGCCGCGGCAGCGCTTCACTGCTGCCAAGCGCTTTTGCAAACCCAGCGAACGGGCTACCTCGCGATCCAACGCCACCTGCGAGACAAAAGTCAGGCTACAAGAAAACGGCGCTCTCCCGAAACTGCCGAACATCGGCCTGGTCAGCACCGGCTGCGGCGTCGGAATCGAGGCATTGGGATCGCCCATCGCCGCCGCCATCGGGAAGCCGCCCTTCACGACGATCTCAGGCTTGACCCCGAAAAACGCCGGCCGCCAGATAACCAGATCGGCCAGCTTCCCTCTCTCGATCGAGCCGACTTCGTGCACGATCCCGTGGGTGATGGCCGGATTGATCGTGTACTTGGCGACATAGCGTTTGGCCCGGAAGTTGTCGTGCGGCTGCTTGGCCAACTTTCCATCAGGAGACAACTGCCCCCGCTGCACTTTCATCTTGTGGGCGGTCTGCCAGGTCCTGATGATCACCTCCCCGACTCGCCCCATCGCCTGCGAGTCCGAGGACATGATGCTGATCGCCCCCATGTCGTGCAGGATGTCTTCCGCGGCGATTGTCTCCCGCCTGATGCGGGATTCCGCAAAGGCAATGTCCTCCGGTACGCGCGGGTTCAGATGGTGACAGACCATCAGCATGTCCAGGTGCTCGTCCATCGTATTGACGGTGAAGGGCATGGTGGGGTTCGTCGAGGAGGGCAGCACGTTCGGCTCCCCGCAGACTCTGATGATGTCCGGTGCGTGGCCGCCACCGGCTCCCTCCGTGTGGAAGGAATGGATCGTCCGGCCGGCGAAGGCCTTGATCGTATCCTCCACGAAGCCGGCCTCGTTGATCGTGTCAGTGTGGATAGCCACCTGGACATCGTACCGGTCGGCCACGTCCAGGCAGGTCGAGATGGCCGCCGGGGTCGTGCCCCAGTCTTCGTGCAGCTTGAGCCCGATGGCGCCCGCCTCGACCTGCTCGCTCAAGCCCCCCGGCAACGCTGCGTTGCCCTTGCCGAGAAATCCCAGGTTGATTGGAAATCCCTCCGCCGCCTCCAGCATCCGATGGATGTTCCAGGGACCGGGCGTACAGGTCGTCGCGTTCGTGCCGGTCGCCGGCCCCGTACCGCCACCGATGAACGTGGTGAGCCCGGCAGCCAGCCCCTCGTGGATGATCTGCGGGCAGATGAAATGGATGTGGGTGTCAATCCCACCGGCCGTGACGATCTTGCCTTCGGCCGAAATCACTTCGGTGCCAGGCCCGATTTCCATGCCCGACGTGACGCCGGCCATGAGGTCCGGATTGCCGGCCTTGCCGATCCCGACGATGCGCCCGTCCCTGACCCCGATGTCCGCCTTGACGATGCCCCACCAATCCACGATCACGGCGTTCGTGATGACTAGGTCCAGCGCCCCACTCGCGTGCGTCGCCGCGGGAGATTGTCCCATCCCGTCGCGGATCACTTTTCCGCCGCCGAACTTGGCTTCTTCCCCCGGCATCGTAAGGTCACGCTCGATCTCGACGATCAATTCCGTGTCGGCCAGGCGAATCCGATCGCCGACGGTCGGCCCGTACAGATCGGCATATTGACGGCGGGGAATTTTCATAGCGATGCCTCGTAGTTTTCAGTGCTCAGTGCTTAGCCAAGAGGAAATCCGGCAACTAAAAACTCGAAATGGAGAACTTGAAACTCGGGGTTTCCTGTCAGCTTTTCGCTGACAAGAACCCGCGCTCAGCAGCTCGACTGAATGCATTGGCCCTGACTTGAGGATCGTCGAGCCGCCCATTGGTCAATCCGTTGATGCCATACACCTCGCGATTGCCGGCAAACGCCACCAGGGTCACCAGTTTTTCCTCTCCCGGCTCGAACCTGACTGCGGTCCCGGCCGGGACCTGGAGTCGAAATCCGAAAGCTTTCTCCCGGTCAAAGCGCAGAGCACGGTTCACCTCGAAGAAGTGACAGTGAGAGCCGACCTGAATCGGCCGATCGCCGGTATTGGCCACGGTCAGCTCCACGGTTGCTCGCCCATGGAAGGCAATGATGTCGCCTTCCCCGAGCATGGTTTCACCAGGTACAACATCAGTCCGCTGGAGATGCCCAACACGTGCAGACTTTTTAGGCTCAGACTTAGCCCTGGCAGCCTTCTTGGTGGCGGCCTTTTTCTGAACCGTTTTCCCTCGTGTCTTCACTTCCTCATGCCCCAAGAATCCTTAAAATATATAAAGTATAACTTAATATGTTTCTATCTAATTGGTTGATGTATAGTCACGAGCTTAGTCCCATCTTGAAAGGTCCCCTCTACCTGTAGTTCCGACAGCATCTCCGGTACGCCAGCCATGACATCCGCGCTGGTCAGTAGCGTGGCTCCGTAGCTCATAAGGTCCGACACGGAGCGACCGTCTCTAATCCCTTCCAACAGGGCGGCAGTCAGATAGGCGACCGCTTCCGGATGGTTCAGCTTCAGTCCGCGCGCCTTCCGGTCCTTCGCCAGTTGGGCTGCAACGTAGATCAGCAGCTTCTCTTGCTCTCTCGGCGTCAAATGCATCGCTTCAACCTTGGAATATGATCAGCTCTTTAGGATCTCAAGCGCTCGCTCGGAATCGTGCTCGATCGGGATCAATCTGCCAAACTCCACATACATGAGCGTGTCCTTAACCTGCGGCTGCGGATTCAGCAGGACTATTTTGCTCCCAAGCTTGTTCAGGCCTTTCGCAGCCTTCAGAAACACTCTTATTCCGCTGGAACCTAGGAAGGTGAGCTCGGAGAGATCTACCAAAGTTGGCTTTCCTCTACCTTCCGTAAGCTCTACAAACGTCGCCTCGATGGACTGGACGCCTGGCAAATCGAGTCGACCGACCAGCGCTAGGTGGGTCAGGTTACTATCGATTTTTAACACCCGAAGCTCCATGTGACGCTCTCCCTTCCCAACGCAGCGGATGATTGCGGATGACACCTCTATCTTGCCTGAATCCCCCCTCACCCTCCCCTCTCCCTGCTCGAGGCGAGGGGATGCATTCAGTCTGAAGCCGGGTTGCGCGTAGTGCTAGAGCCGGCTTCATCCCCCTCTCCTCACGTCGGGACCGGGTTTCTGAGGATGGCAGGGATGGCCTCTACTGGGCGCGTCGAGCGACCACTTTCTGAAGTGGGGGCTCCGCGAGCACAGGGGACTACCCAGCCACCCTGTGCTCCGTACACGCTACACCACCAAATGCCGCTTCACCTGCTCCTCCGTCAAATCGGCTGCCCGCCCCGACGCCACCACCGCCCCTTTGGCCATAATCACATAGGTATCCGCCAGCCTGGCCGCGAACTCCATGTACTGTTCCACGAGCAGGATGGCGAACTGTCGCTCGGTCTTAAACCCTTCGATCACCTGCTCGATCTGCTCCACGATCGAGGGCTGGATCCCTTCGGTGGGCTCATCCAACAGCAGGAGCTTGGGCTTGGCGAGCAGAGCCCGCCCGATGGCCAACTGCTGCTGCTCTCCTCCGCTCAACACACCGCCGGGCCGATCCAGCAACACAGTCAGCTTGGGGAACAGCGTAAAGACCTCCTCCAAAGCCGCCTGCTCAGACCTCCCGTTCACGGACCCCTGGGCCGCCTCGAACCCCAGATGCAAATTCTCGCGGACCGAAAGGTGGGGGAAGATCTCGCGCCCCTGTGGCACATAGGCGAGGCCTCGCCGCACCCGGTGATCAGGGCTATCCTGCGAGATATCGACCCCCTCGAACATGATCCGGCCGGTCCGTGAGTGCAACAGACCCATGATCGTCTTGAGCAGGGTGGTTTTGCCGACTCCGTTCCGGCCCATCAAGCAGACGACCTGGCCTGGTCCGACTTCCACCGAGATGTTCCTGAGAATGTGGCTCTCGCCGTAGTAGACGTTCAGGTTATCGAGCCGCAGCATGGGCTTCCTTTTCCTTCTTACGGCCCAGGTAGATTTCCACCACTCGCGGGTCGGCCTGGATCTGCTCCACCGGCCCTTCGCAGAGCACGGTCCCCTCGTGCAGGACCGTGACCGTGCGGGCGATCTGCCGCACAAACTCCATATCATGCTCGATCACGATGATGGCATGTTTGTCCGCCAACGACTGCAGCAACTGGCCTGTCTGTTCGGTCTCCTGATCGGTCATGCCGGCCACCGGTTCATCGACCAGGAGCAGGGCCGGGTCCTGCAGGAGCACCATGCCGATCTCGAGCCACTGCTTTTCCCCGTGCGAGAGGGCTCCGGCCCGGACTCCCCGTTTCTCGGAGAGCCCGATCGTGGCCAGCACCGACTGGGTCCGCTCGATCTCGGCCGGCGTGGATTTGGCCCAGAGCGTGGCGAAGACCCCCTTGCTGACGCGCTTGAGGGAGAGATCCAGGTTCTCCCAGACCGTCAGGTTGCCGTAGACCGACGGGGTCTGGAACTTGCGCCCGATGCCCAGCGTCGCGATCTCATGCTCCCGCATCGGCAGCAGGTCCTGGTCCTTGCCGAAGATGACACGGCCGGAGACCGGTTTGACTTTCCCGGAGATGACATCCAGTAACGTGGTCTTGCCGGCCCCGTTGGGACCGATCACGACGCGGAGCTCGTGGTAGTTGACGATGAAGTTGAGATTGCAGAGCGCCTTGAAGCCGTCGAAATCGACCGTGACGGCTTCCAGGTAGATGATCGAGCCTCGTTCGGTCATGAACAGTTTTCAGTTCTCAGTTTTGAGTGTTCAGTTGCCGAGAAACTAAAAAATAAGAACTCACAACTCATCATTACCGTTCTGCCGTCACCACTGGCTTGTGGAACCAGCTCTGCCCTCCACGGATCTTGCGGATCAGCCCGATGAACCCATCCGGGAACAGCAGCACGACTGCGATAAACAGCCCGCCCAGGAAGAAAGGCCAGAGCTCCGGAAAATGGTTGGTCAAAATACTCCGCCCCAGGTTGACACCGACGGCGCCCAGCACGGCTCCCACCAAGGTGCCACGGCCCCCCACCGCCACCCAGATGACCATCTCGATCGAGGGCAGAACGCCGATCTGCGCCGGCGTGATGATCCCCACTTGCGGCACGTATAAGGCTCCGGCCAGCCCGGCCAGCGCCGCCGAGACGACGAAGACAAAGAGCTTGTAGGTGGCCGGAGAATAGCCGGAGAAGAGCACTCGCTGCTCGCTGTCGCGGATCGCCACCAGCACTTTCCCGGTCCTGGATCGCGTAATCCACCGGCACAGGAGGTAGGCGGCGCCCAGGACCAGCACGGTCGCGACATACAGGCCCCGCTGCGTGCCCGGTTCGCTCAAGCGGAATCCCAAGAGGGTCTTGAAGTCCGTCAACCCGTTGGTGCCGCCCAGGTTCGTCTCGTTCCGGTTGAAGACCAGCCAGGCGGAGAGGGCCAAGGCCTGTGTGATGATGGAAAAATACACCCCCTTGATCCGGCTCCGGAAGGCAAGGAACCCGAAGAGCGCGGCAAAGATGGTCGGGACCAGGATGGCCGCCGCCACGGCAAACCAGGGGTTGTAAAATGGCTTCCAGAAGAGGGGCAGTTCTTTCACCTGGTTCCAGACCATGAAATCCGGCAAGGAACTGCCGTACACGCTCTCGGTGCCGATCGAGAGCATCATGTTCATGCCGATCGCATAGGCTCCCAAACCGAAGAAGACCCCGTGCCCGAGGCTCAGGATGCCTGTGTATCCCCAGATCAAGTCCAGACCGAGCGCCAGGATGGCGAAAGCCAGAAACTTGCCGAACAGGTTCAGCGTAAAGTCGGAGACGTGCAGCCAGGAGTCCTGGCCGGGGAGCACGTTCAGGAGCGGCAGGGCGATGAGCAGGAAGAAGCCCACCAGCCAGAAGGACAGACCCTCTCCTCGCTCCCGGTCTTGCATATGATGATTCACTTCCGAGGCTGTCACTCCGAGTCCTCGTGCTCGCTCGTCATCCGTCATTCGTCACTCGTAAAGTGACCGCGTTGCTACTTCTTCAACGAATGACCAATAACGAATGACGATTGACGCCTCTTACGACTCGACCTGCCGCCCCTTGATGGAGAACAGACCGGATGGCCTCCGTTGGAGGAAAAGGATGACAAGGATCAAAATCAGCACCTTGCCGTAGACCGCGCCGAAGCTCGGCTCCAGCAGCTTGTTCAGACCTCCGATCCCCAACGAGGCCGCAACCGTGCCGGCCAGCTTGCCGACCCCGCCGGTTACCACCACCATGAAGGAGTCCACGATATAGTTCTGGCCCAGCCCCGGTTCCACGTTCCCGATCAGCGTCAGCGCGCAGCCGGCCAGCCCCGCGAGCCCGGACCCGAAAGCGAAGGTATAGGCATCCACCTTCCTGGTAGGGATCGCCAGGCAGGCGCTCATGTCCCGGTTCTGCATCACGGCCCGCACCTTGAGCCCGACGCCCGTGCGGAACAGCAGCAGATGGATCCCGACCACACAGAGCGCAGCCAGGGCGATGATGAAGAGCCGGTTGTACGGCAACTGCACGCCCACCATGACCTGCAGTCCCCCGCTCAGCCAGCTCGGGGCTACCACCGATGTCAGGTCGCCGAAGATCACCCTGGCTCCTTGAATCAGGACCAGGCTGACACCCCAGGTGGCCAGCAGGGTTTCCAGCGGCCGGCCGTACAGGAAACGAATCAGAGAGGCTTCCAGCACCAGCCCGAACAGGCCGGCCGCCAGGAACGAGCAAGGCATAGCCAGGAGGAAATAATAATCGAAGAGACCCCCCGGAAGATAGGCTTTGAATCCTTCCTGCGTCAGAAAGGTGGCATAGGCCCCCAGCATCATGAATTCACCGTGGGCCATGTTGATCACGCCCATCAGGCCGAAGATGATCGCCAGACCCAGCGCCATCAGCAAGAGGACCGAGCTGAGGCTGATGCCTCGGAACAGGGTTTCGATGGCGCTGGTCCAGCTCCCCCAGGATTCGATTCGTTCGATCGCCTCCTGGGCGGCCTGCGCCACCTGTGAAGCCTGATCGCCCTGCCCTGAGCCTGCCGAAGGAGCCTGTTCTGAGCCCTGTCCCGAGCCTGTCGCCCCTCGATCATCCTTGGGGCGACCCTGAGGATCTCGAAGGGTCGAAGAACCTGCCAGTTCCTTCAGGAGCGGAACGGCGTTCTGACTGCGCAGGTCACCCAGCTTGGCCGCAGCCGCAGCCTTGACGGCCGGGTCACTCCCGGCCAGCTTGATCAAGCTGATGGACTCCTCGATCGTATAGCGCGCCCACCGATCCGGCTCGCTCGCCAGCGCAGCCTCCAGCCACGTCAAGGCGACCGGTTTCCCGATTGTCGCCAGATCGGCGGCGGCTGATCGCCGCTCTTCCGGCCGGCGGCTCCGGAGTTTTTCTTTGTTCTTGAGCAGGTCAATGACCGACTTGATGGCCAGCCGCAGGCTCCGGTCGCCGTTGAGCCGCATCTCTTCCAGCCTGGGAAGCACGCCGGCATCACCTTGCGCAATCAAGGTCTGGACGGCCGCCTCCTGGACCGCCGCGTCTTCGCTCGCCAGGTCCTTCAGCGCCTGCTCGATCTCCGTCGAGGCAGCAGCCGGCGGAGGGGCTGCCTCCGACCCCTCCGCCATTACTACTCCTCTTTCACTCCACCAGAAGAAAGTGAAGCTGATCAGCAGAACCCTGATCATAAGAGTCATCATTTCATTGTCTTTCTTCTCCGACAACGCCGCGAGGGTGGCCGGACCTTGAGCGGAATTTGCCGGAGGAACGGGGCGCCCGCCGAGGCTTTGTCGAACAGGAAAACCGGAACTGACCAAGGCACGGCTGGGGGACCCGTTGCTCCAAGTTGCGACGGGTGATGACCGCAGCCGAGGGAATTCCGGAAGCTTCCGTGCGACAAAGCCCGGAAGGGCCGTTCCGAAAGGCGCTGAAGCGAAGAGTCAGGCTACCCTCGGCATCAGGCTTTCTTCTGGTATGTCCCCTGGTGCTTCACCCAATCGCACCCCTTGTCCGGGTTCGTATATTCGCTCCAGGGTTCAGGCTTGACCAGCCCCTTGGATCGCGACACGACTTTGAACTGCCCGTCCTTCAGAATCTCCCCGATCAGGACCGGCTTGTGCGTATGGTGGTTGGCTTCGTCCATCTTAATCTCCCCGCCCGGCGCGAGGAACTTCTGCCCGTAGACCGCCTTGCGGACCGCATCCACGTCTGTCTTGCCGGCCTTCTCCACCGCCTGCTTCCAGACATGCACCCCGAAGTAGGCTGCCTCGATCGGATCGTCCGTCACGCGCTTGTCTCCATCAGGCAGGTTGTTCTTTTTGCAATAGGCTTTGAAATTGGCCACGAACTGCTTGTTCTGAGGCGTGTCTACGCTCTGGTAATAGTTCCAGGCAGCCAAGTGCCCCACCAGCGCCGTGGTGTCCATGCCGCGCAGCTCATCCTCGGCCACGCTGAAGGCCATGATCGGGGCGTCCTCGGCCCTCAATCCTTGATTGGCAAATTCCTTGTAGAAGGGGACGTTGCTGTCCCCGTTGATCGTGCTGATCACGGCAGCCCCGCCGCCGGCTGCGAACTTTTTGATCTTGCCGACGATGGTCTGGTAGTCCTGATGGTGGAAGGGCGTGTACTCTTCCATGATGTTGGCCGCCGGCACCTTCTTGGCCAGCAGCATGGCTCGCAGAATTTTGTTCGTCGTGCGGGGGTACACGTAGTCCGTGCCCAGAAGGTAGAATTTCTTGAACCCGCCCCCTTCCTTGCTCATCAGATATTCCACGGCCGGCACCGCCTGCTGGTTGACCGCCGCGCCCGTGTAGAAGACGTTGCGGGAGCATTCCTCCCCTTCGTACTGCACAGGATAGAAAAGCAAGCCGTTGTTCTTCTCGAAGACCGGCAGGACGGACTTGCGGCTGACCGAGGTCCAACAGCCGAAAACCACCGCCACCTTGTCCACCAGCAGTAACTGCTTGGCCTTCTCCGCAAACAGATCCCAGTTGGAGGCTGGGTCCACCACCACCGGCTGGATCTTGCGGCCCATGACCCCGCCCTTCGCGTTGATCTCTTCCACCGCCATCAGGACCACGTCGCGGAGGGACACCTCGCTGATTGCCATCGTACCGCTCAAGGAATGGAGCACGCCGATCTTGATCGGCTCCTTATCCGCCGCATAAGAGAGCGCCCAGTTCCCCAGGTTCCCCAACAGGGCTGCCACGCCGATGCCGGCTGCGACCCTGCCGCCGCTCGCCAGGAACTCACGGCGCGACTGATCCCCGCCTGTCTCCACTTCTTGTGACTTCTCTTTCTTATCAGCTTCTTTCATGGACATATCTCCTCATTGTTTTAGCTATCAGCTATTCGCCATCAGCGCTCGTTTAGAAGTTGTACCAGACCGACAGGTTATATTGCTGGCCGGAGAAGCGTGACTCATTGTCCGCCCAGGCGGTCCAGAGGTTCTGGAACTCCGCCCCGATGTAGAAGTCGGCCCAGATCGGACGGATCGCGGTCACGTACATCCGCTGGTTCTGCTGGTACTGCGTGTCGATCGCGGTCGTGCTGCCGCGCACGTCGGACTTCAGCGGACTGTCGAAGCCATAGCCGGCCAGGAAGGTGTAGCTTTTGGTCGGCGCATAGCTGAGCTGCGCCCATCCCACCCAGGTCCGGATCGGCTTCCCGGTGGTCAGGTTCAGCTCCTGATTCCACCGGAAGAACTCGTTCCCCAGGGCCTGGCCGTATGCGATCTCTCCTGAGAATTTCAATCTCTTCGAGATCGGCATCACGACTTCGGCGCCCACCAGGTATGAGTTGATGTCCTGTCCTCCGAATCCGGCGGGAGCATTCGCGCAGGTTCCCGCTATATTGCATCGGATCGGGGCCGACCGGTAATACCGATAGGCCGTGCTCAGGGAGACCATCATGCCCTGCAGGCTCCCCGTCCCGTTATAGGCCAGACGGGCTCCGTAGTACGGGTGCTGGGCCGGATCATTGAACGGATCGATATTGGAGCCTCCGCCACCAGGCGCTGAGCCGGAAGGCGGCGTATTCGGGCCGGGCCGAGCCTGCACGTTCCCGCAGCAGCCGGCCGACAGGCCGCGCTCAAACCGCATGACGGTGAACAAGCCTTCGATGTTGTCCGTGAACTTGTGGCGCACGGTGATCTGTGGAAGACGGTTCCAGAGATTCCCGCCGTATCCCATGATGGAGAAGTCGATCAGGTCCGGGTGCAGGGCCATGATCGGCGTCCAGTCCATGCCGATCGTGATGTTGGTCTT